>NZ_LZLL01000115.1:0-13895 GCF_001669335.1 Mycobacterium sp. 1245852.3
CCACCTGCGGTGGCGCCGTGTCCGGGACCGATCGGCGAACGCGCCGACTGGTGGTGGTACACACCCTTCCAACCCCACCCACCACCAAACAACTAGCTTGATGCGGTACCGGTCACTACCGGCAAAGCTTTGAAGCTCAAAGATGTTGCGGCATCCAATAACCGAACATGCCCGGCCGCCTACCGCGTCGTCCGTGCGGTGCCCGACACCCGCAAAACCTATAGCGGCGGCAGCTGCCCCTTGGCTATCAGCGTCTGCAGCTCGACGTACTCGTGCAGCCCCTCCGGCCCGAACTCGCGGCCGATGCCGGATTGCTTGAAGCCGCCGAAGGGTGCGCCGATGTCCAAGGTGTACATGTTGATGCCGTAGGTCCCGGTGCGGACCGCAGCCGCGACCTGCAGGCCATGCTCGATGTCGGCGGTCCACACCGAACCGGCCAACCCGTAATCGGTTTCGTTGGCGATGCGGATCGCGTCGTCCTCGTCGCGGTAGCGCAGCACGGTCAGCACCGGACCGAAAATCTCCTCCCGGGCGATGCGCATGTCGTTGGTGGCGTCGGCGAACAACGTCGGCTGCACGTACCAGCCGCGCTCGGACGGGCTCTGCTCGCCACCGAGCACGACGCGAGCGCCCTCGCTGCGGCCGGACTTGATGTAGTCCTGGACGCGGCGCTGTTGCCGTTGCGCGACAAGGGGTCCGATGTCCGTCGACTCGTCGGCCGGGTCGCCGACCTTGAGCGCCGACATCATGCCGGCCAGCGCGTCGACGACCTCGTCGTGCTTGCGGTCGCTGACCAGAATCCGGGTCTGCGCCACGCACGCCTGGCCGTTGTTCATCAGGCCCGCGGACTTCAGGCCGGCCACCGTCTTGTCAATGTCGGCGTCGTCGAGGATGATGGCCGCGGACTTGCCGCCCAGCTCCAAACTGACCCGCTTCAGCTGCTCGCCGCACAGCGCGGCGATCCGGCGCCCGACGGCGCTGGAACCGGTGAACGCGATCTTGTCCACGCCGGGATGGCGCACCAGCGCTTCACCGACATCCGGACCGCCGGGCAGCACCGACACCACGCCGTCGGGCAACCCGATCTGCTCGATCATCTCGGCCAACCACAAGGCGTCCAACGGGGTTTCGGGAGCGGGCTTGATGATGACCGTGCAGCCCGCGATCAGCGCCGGGATCAGCTTGGGCATGATCAGAAACTGCGGTACATTCCACGGCACGATCGCCCCGACCACTCCGACCGGAGCTCTGCGCAGGTGCACCTCGCCGAGCACGCCCTGGCGGCGTTCCTGCCACGGGAACTCGCGGGCGGCGGCCAGCGACAGGTGCATCAGCGCCGCCGCGGCCGCACCCTGGCCCATCCGGCTGAAGCTGCGCGGCGACCCCATCTCGTCGGTGATGAGATCGGCCATCTCGTCGGCGTGGGCGGCATAGATTCCGGCGAGCTGTTCGACCTTGGCCATCCGTTCGGCATGGCTCAGCCGTGGCCACGGACCGTGATCGAACGCGTGCCGTGCGGCGGCGACGGCCGCCTCGACGTCCTCGGGGCCGGCGACTTGGACGTGCCCGACCGGCTCCTCCGAGTGCGGCGAGATCACCGCGAGCTGCTGGGGATTGGCCGGCTTGCGCCACTGGCCCCCAATGAACACCTCGTTATAGGAGCGATGGCCGGAAGTCTCTGTCATCGGGGCACTTCCTCAGGGGATCGGACCGCGACCGCAATTTCGCTATTCACGCTAACATAGCGAAAAAAGCAGCGAGGCCCGATATGACCAGCGATTGGCGCAGTTACCCGTTTCAGTTGGTGCCCGGCGACGACCAGTTGGAGTTTCCCGCCGCGGAAGGCGAACATGCCGACCAGGAATCGGACACCTGGTTCATCGCCGGCCAGCTCGACGCCGCCGAGACCGATCGATCGTTTGCCTTCCTGACCATCTTCAACAAGAACCGGCCCGGGGGCACGGTGGTCGCGGACTTCTACACGCTGGCGCTGTTCGACCTCGACACCGGCGACTACGGCACCTTCACGGACTACGACATGCCGCCGGCCAATATGGAGCCGGGGACCCAGCCCAAGCTGACGATGGCGTCGGGCCACCTCGACATCAACTATCACAGCGGCGCGGGTACCGCGTCGTGGACGACCAGTCGTAACGGCGATGGCGAACTGTTGCCCTACACGTACCGCGTGAGCCTGGTCGGAACGGATCAGTCCGGCCGGCCCATGCGACTGGATCTGGCCGTATCACCAACGCGCGCACCGACACCGGTGGGTGCGTCGACGTACAACGGAAAGATCGTCTGCTTCGGTCAAAGCGACACCTATTCCTATTTCCAGACCGGAATGGCGATGACCGGCACCTTGCGCTGGGGGGACGTGGTGGCGCAGGTGTCCGGCACCAGCGGGCACGTCGACAGGCAGTGGTTCCCGAAGTACGCCGGCGGAGGTGGATCCGGGGGAGACCCGCGGGCCAGGTCGCACGAATGGCGCACGATCAACTTCGACAACGGCGTCGACCTGAGCATCTGGCGCCAGTTCGACCGCACAGATGGCAATGCGCTGCAACCGTTTACCGGCATCACGACAAGCCACCCAGACCCCACGATCGCGCCGCAATGCGCCGAAGACATCGAGGTCACGGTCAGCAGCTACGTGCGATGGCCGGAGGCCATGCGACCGCTGGTGCGACCACTCGCCCCGGCGCGGTATATGCCGGATCGGCACCGGATCACCTGTCCCACACTGCAATTAGATCTCGTTGGCGAGCCGCTGGTGTCCGCCCCGGCGCACGGGCTGCCGATCGAATACATGGAAGGCCCCTACCGCTACCGTGGGACCATGTGGGGAGAACCGGTGACGGGCTTCGCGTTCAACGAACGCTCGCTGGCGCTATACCGGGATTGGGAACTCGTCGAGGTGCTGTCCACCACTGTCGCGAACCTGTCACCGCCGGAGCCCCGACTGCAGAGGATGGTGGATCAGCTGGTACCCCTGGTGGCCGCCGGGCGCCGCAAGGACGCCGTTGAGCTGCTGTTCAGCTCGGCGCCCGTCGAAAACGACGCGCTGGCAAAGCTTCTCGACGATCTTATCGCGGTGCTGTCAGTCGACGGCGGCTGAGCGCAAAAGCGCGCGGGCCCACGTGATGTGCCGATGCTGCAAACCCGGCTCGTTGCGGCCGAACACCAGGTGATCGCGGACTCCGGACTCCAGATTGGCTTGCAGCCGCTCGACCAGCCGGTAGTCCTCGTCGCGCACGGTGGCATGTGCATATTCGAAGATGGCCTGAGCCCCGGCGGCCACCGCCTCGTCGGAGAGGTCCTGCGGAGTTGCGTTCTGGTGCACGGTGATTGACCTGCCGGGCCGGTCGCCGGGGTAGACGCGGAACAGCTCACCGTTGGCGATGGTCACCGACAGCACGATGTTGGGGAACAGCGCATAGATCACCACCATGTTGTGGAACGGATTCCACTGATCCTCCGGCACGTCCTCGAGCTCGAGGATGGTGTTGAGCGGGAAGATCAACCGGTGGTGCGGCCCGTAGGAGTCGAACAGCGTGCAGTTGCTGCGCGCAACGGTGGCGAAGGTCTGTTGATGGACGGTGGCGAAATGGTAATTCTCGGCGAATGTGTCGATGGCCAGTTTCCAGTTGATCGCGGAGTCCAGCACCTTCTCGCCCAGCGGCGACCAGCGCCCGATGCCCCAGGAGTCCAGTTCCTCGGCGAGCGGGCCCAGGTGTGCGGCCACATCCAATGTCGCCCCGGGATCCAATGCCACCCAAAGGAATCCAGCGAACTCGGTGGCTGGGAGTTCGGTCAGGCCGTCGGACTTGACGGTCACTTCCGGGAACCCCTCACGCCCCGGAAGTGCCACCAAGTGCCCGGTGTTGTCGTACGTCCAGGCGTGGTAGGGGCAAGTGAACCGCTTGGCGATGCCGCATCCCGTCGCCACCTGTGACTGGCGGTGCAGACACACGTTGTCGAACGCCTTGACCGATCCCTCGGAGGTTCTGGTCAGCAGGACGGACCGCCCCATCACCGTCTTGGTGCAATACGCGCCGGGGACGGGAAGTTCCGAGACATAGCCGACCAGTTGAGGACTGGCAAGCAGCATGGCGCGATCCCGGTCGTGTCGCTCGATACCCGTGTAGTCCCGCGCGTCGACGGTGTGCTGGCCGGGTGCGAGGTCGGTCGTCTTGTCCCGCGCCAGTTTCAACGCGCGCCGGGTCAGGTCGATCAGCTGACCGTGTTGCATCCGCCCAGTACAGACCTTGTAACAGTTGTAAGGTCAAGGAGTGGCTGAGCAGTTGCTGATCGGCGACGTCACGGCCTTGACCGGCATCGCTTCCGGCCGTATTCGCCATTACGAGAAAATTGGGCTGCTGCGCGCAGAACATCTGTCCAACGGCTACCGCGTTTTCGGCGTCGAGCAGGTTCTCGATTTGTTGCGCATCGACCTGATGCGAAGCCTCGGTGTCGGTATCAACGACATCGCCCGGCTGATGGAGGGCGGACACAGCACGCTGGCCGGCCTGCTCGACCAGCACCGTACGCTGCTGATCCAGGAACGTGAGCGGCTCGACCAACTGATCCGGGCCATCGACGAATCCTGCGCCGCCACCCAGTGTTCCGGCGCCGACCTCAACGAGCACATCCTGCACCGGTTGGCGACGACGCACCGCGACAGCATTGGCGTGATCGGGCGGCTCAGCGCGCCGCTGTCGGCGCCCGTCGCCGCGATGTACGCGGACCTGTTCGACGAGTGGGAGCTACCGGTTCCCGCCTTGTTCGGGCAAATGGTGCTGCCGAACGCGGCCAGCACGTTGCTGTCGCGACTGGCCGAGACGCCGGGCCACGAGGTGCTGTTCGGTCGCTTGCGCAACCTGGCCGCCGACGTGATCGCGCTGGGCGACGACGAGTCGGCGGCGGCGGAGCTTGCGCGCCGTTGGATCGACGAGCAGCTGACCGACCCCCTGCCCGACGACGTGGTCGGCGTGCTGCGGGGAGTGCAACCGCTCTTGGAGCACGACCCGGTGATCGTGCAGGGGTTCCGCGCCTGGGCGGCATCGATCAGCCCGGCGGCAGCGCTGTTCATCGAGGAGATCGCCCAGCAGACCGCTCGTCGCGGACTGGAGGCGGTGAGCGTCATCGTGCTGCCCGCGCCCCGATCCGTTCAAACGAACGATGCGGCACTGTGATGCACATGTGACTCGTGTGATCAATGTGTCACATGGGGTCTATGTCGTACCCTGTGGCTTGTGTCCTCCGTTTCGCGACGTGACCTGCTCAAATTCGCGGCCGCAACCCCCGCCCTGCTGGGCCTGGGCGCCGCGGGCGCAGCGCTGAGCGCCGCACCGGCGTCTGGCTCGCTGGGCACCCTGCTGGACTACGCGGCCGGCGTCATTCCGGCCAGCCAGATCAGGGCCGCGGGCGCGGTGGGGGCGATCCGGTATGTCTCGGACCGCCGCCCCGGCGGCAATTGGATGCTCGGCAAGCCGATCCAGGTCGCCGAAGCGCGTGACCTCAACAGCAATGGGCTCAAAATCGTGTCCTGCTACCAGTACGGCAAGGCCAGCACCGCGGACTGGCTGGGCGGTGCCAGCGCGGGTCTGCAGCACGCGCAGCGCGGGATGCAGCTGCACGCCGCGGCCGGTGGGCCCGCCAGCGCACCCATTTACGCCTCGATCGACGACGATCCCTCCTACGAGCAGTACAAGAGCCAGGTGGCGCCGTACCTGCGGTCGTGGGAGTCGGTGATCGGTCATCAGCGCACAGGCGTGTACGCCAATTCGAAAACGATCGACTGGGCGCTGCACGACGGATTGGGCTCTTACTTCTGGCAGCACAACTGGGGTTCACCCAAGGGGTACGCTCACCCGGCGGCCAACCTGCACCAGGTTGAAATCGACAAACGCAGCGTCGGCGGGGTCGGCGTGGACATCAACGAGATCCTCAAGCCCCAATTCGGGCAGTGGGCCTAGTCTCCGATCCCGCCGTCCGGCCCGGCCCGGACGCCGACTCTTAAAGTTTCCAGCAAACACTCGTTCGCTCGTTTTCCCGACGGGTGCACGCGGCCATCGGCCGTCCGATGCCGCCGAGGGCGCCGCGACGGCACTCCGCGGCGCAAAATTTTTATGTAACGATTCGATAACAAGACTGCTTTGATCTGCGCAGTTGTAGCTACTCGACCGTAACCACCTGCACGCAGCGGGTTTGTGAATCGGCTCCGCGCCGTAGGTGAAACCGCGTGTTACCCAGGACACGGTTACCCATGCGTAGAACTCACCAGTAACCAATCAGCACGCGAAACAAGCGCCGATCCTTATGACACTCTTAGTACAGCCGATGGAGTCCGTCGCGCCGCCGTGCACCACTCGGGCGGTCCGCCGACAACACACCGGCCAGCCGTTTCCCGGCTAGTGATTCGACGCTGAACCACGCCGCATCGACGCCAAGCCCGCCAGGCGGTGGTGACCGCCAGACGACGAGACCTAAAGACGCATACAGGGGAGACAGACAAGGTGACGATCCACGAGCACGACCGGGTGTCCGCTGACCGCGACGGCCAAGGCAAGGCCCCACACGCCGGGGACACCCACGCCCTTGTCGACCGCCTGACGGCCGGCGAGCCCTACGCGGTCGCATTCGGTGGCCAGGGCAGCGCCTGGCTGGAGACCCTCGAAGAGCTGGTGTCGTCGGCCGGTATCGAGTCCGACCTGGCAACGCTGGTCGGCGAGGTGAACCTGGTCCTCGAGCCGGTGGCCAAGGAGCTCGTCGTGGTCCGCCCGATCGGTTTCGAGCCGCTGACCTGGGTGCGTGCCCTGGCGGCCGAAGATCCGGTCCCCTCGGACAAGCACCTGACCTCGGCCGCGGTGTCGATACCGGGCGTGCTGCTCACCCAGATCGCGGCCGTGCGCGCGCTGGCGCGCCAAGGGATGGACCTCAAGGCGACGCCCCCGGTGGCCGTGGCCGGACATTCCCAGGGCGTGCTCGCCGTCGAGGCGCTCAAGGCCGGGGGCGCCCGCGACGTCGAGCTGCTGGCGTTGGCCCAGCTGATCGGCGCGGCCGGGACCCTGGTGGCCCGCCGGCGCGGCATCTCGGTCCTCGGCGACCGCCCGCCGATGGTGTCGGTCACCAACGCCGACCCCGACCGCATCGGCCGGCTGCTCGACGAGTTCGCGCAGGACGTGCGCACCGTTCTGCCGCCCGTCCTGTCCATCCGCAACGGCCGCCGTTCGGTCGTCATCACCGGCACCCCGGAACAGTTGTCCCGCTTCGAGCTGTACTGCCAGCAGATCTCGGAGAAGGAAGAGGCCGACCGGAAGAACAAGCTGCGCGGCGGTGACGTCTTCGCGCCGGTCTTCGATCCGGTGCAGGTCGAGGTGGGCTTCCACACGCCCCGGCTGGCCGACGGCATCGACATCGTCGGCGGCTGGGCCGAGAAGGTCGGCCTGGACGTCGAGCTGGCCCGCCAGCTCACCGAGTCGATCCTGGTGCGTCCGGTCGACTGGGTGGAGGAGATCACCCGGGTCAACGACGCGGGCGCTCGCTGGATTCTTGACCTGGGCCCCGGCGACATCCTGACCCGGTTGACCGCGCCGGTGATCCGCGGCCTGGGCGTGGGCATCGTGCCGGCCGCCACCCGCGGTGGTCAGCGCAACCTGTTCACCGTCGGGGCCGTCCCCGAGGTGGCGCGGGCGTGGTCGAGCTACGCCCCGACGCTGGTTCGCCTGCCCGACGGGCGGGTCAAGCTCTCGACGAAATTCACCCGGCTGACCGGCCGTTCGCCAATCCTGCTGGCCGGCATGACCCCGACCACCGTGGACGCCAAGATCGTGGCCGCCGCGGCCAACGCCGGTCACTGGGCCGAGCTGGCCGGTGGCGGGCAGGTCACCGAGGAGATCTTCGCCGACCGCGTCGAGCAGCTGGCCGGGCTGCTCGAGGACGGCCGCACCTACCAGTTCAACGCGCTGTTCCTGGACCCGTACCTGTGGAAGTTGCAGGTCGGCGGCAAGCGGCTGGTGCAAAAGGCGCGCCAGTCCGGCGCGGCCATCGACGGCCTGGTCATCAGCGCCGGCATCCCGGATCTGGAGGAGGCCGTGGAGCTGATCGAGGAGCTCGGCGAGGTCGGCATCAGTCACGTCGTCTTCAAGCCCGGCACCGTCGAGCAGATCCGCTCGGTGATCCGCATCGCGACCGAGGTGTCCACCAAGCCGGTGATCGCGCACATCGAGGGCGGGCGCGCCGGTGGTCACCACTCCTGGGAAGACCTCGACGACCTGCTGTTGGCGACCTACTCGGAATTGCGGTCGCGCCCCAACATCACCGTCTGCGTCGGCGGCGGCATCGGCACGCCCGAGCGGGCGGCCGAATACCTGTCCGGGCGCTGGGCGCAGGCGTACGGCTTCCCGCTGATGCCCATCGACGGCATCCTGGTCGGCACCGCGGCGATGGCCGCCAAGGAGGCGACCACCTCGCCGTCGGTCAAGCGCATGCTGGTCGAAACCCAGGGCACCGACCAGTGGATCGGCGCCGGGAAAGCCTCGGGCGGAATGGCATCCAGCCGCAGCCAGCTCGGCGCGGACATCCACGAGATCGACAACAGCGCCTCGCGGTGCGGCCGGCTGCTCGACGAGGTCGCCGGTGACGCGGACGCCGTCGCGGAGCGTCGCGACGAGATCATCGCCGCGATGGCCAACACCGCCAAGCCGTACTTCGGCGATGTCGGTGAGATGACCTACCTGCAATGGCTGCAGCGCTACGTCGAATTGGCCATCGGCGACGGCGATTCCACCGCCGACACCGCCTCGCCGGGCAGCCCGTGGCTGGCCGACACCTGGCGCGACCGTTTCCAGCAGATGCTGCAACGCGCCGAGGCGCGGTTGGCCCCACAGGATTTCGGCCCCATCGAGACGCTGTACAACGACGAGGCCCTGCTGGAGAACCCCGGGGCGGCGATTGACCTGCTGCTCGACCGCTACCCCGACGCCGAGACGGTCCAGCTGCACCCGGCCGACGTGCCGTTCTTCGTCACCCTGTGCAAGACGCCGGGCAAGCCGGTCAACTTCGTGCCGGTGATCGACAAGGACGTGCGGCGTTGGTGGCGCAGCGACTCGCTCTGGCAGGCGCACGACGCCCGCTACGACGCCGACCAGGTCTGCATCATCCCGGGCACCGCGGCCGTCGCCGGCATCACCCGGATGGACGAGCCCATCGGTGAGCTACTGGACCGCTTCGAGCAGGCGGCCATCGACGAGGCGCTCGCCGCCGGACTGGAGCCCAAGGCCGTCACGTCACGCCGGACCGGTCGCGCCGACGTCACCGGGCCGCTGGCCGTCGTGCTGGACGCCCCCGACGTCCAGTGGGCCGGCCGCACCGCGACCAACCCGGTGCATCGCATCGCCGACCCCGCCGAGTGGCTGGTGCACGACGGACCCGAGAGCCGCCGCGCCACCCATTCGTCCACCGGGGCGCGGCTGCAGGTCGAAGGCGACCGCGTCGTCCTCAGTGTGCCCGTCTCGGGCACCTGGATCGACATCCCATTCACGTTGCCGCCCAACACCGTCGACGGCGCAACCCCGGTGGTCTCCACCGAGGACGCCGCCACGGCCATGCGGGCGGTGCTGGCCATCGCGGCGGGCGTCGTCGACGGCCCGGACTTCTTGCCCGCGGTGACCGACGGCACGGCCACCGTCACCGTCGACTGGGACCCCGAGCGGGTCGCCGACCACACCGGTGTCACGGCCACCTTCGGAGAACCGTTGGCGCCCAGCCTCACCACTGTGCCCGACGCGCTCGTCGGGCCATGCTGGCCGGCCGTCTTCTCGGCGATCGGCTCGGCCGTCACCGATGCCGGCGTCCCGGTCGTCGAGGGCCTGCTGAGCCTGGTGCACCTGGATCACGCCGCCCACATGGTCGGCGGCCTGCCGAAGGTCCGGTCCCAATTGACCATCGCCGCAACGGCTTCGGCGGCCATCGACACGGACATGGGACGCGTGGTCCCCGTCTCGGTGACCATCGCCGACACCGACGGTCAGGTGATCGCTACCCTTGCCGAGCGTTTCGCCATCCTGGGCCGCACCGGCGCCGCCGAACTGGCCGACCCGACCCGCGCGGGTGGTGCGGTCTCGCCGAACGCGACCGACACCCCGCGTCGACGCCGCCGCGACGTCTCCATCACCGCTCCGGTCGACATGCGTCCGTTCGCGGTGGTCTCCGGTGACCACAACCCCATTCACACCGACCGGGCCGCCGCGCTGCTGGCCGGCCTGGAATCGCCGATCGTGCACGGCATGTGGCTGTCGGCCGCCGCCCAGCACGCGGTGACCGCCACCGATGGCCAGGCCCGCCCGCCGGCGCGGCTGATCGGCTGGACCGCCCGCTTCCTGGGCATGGTGCGCCCCGGCGACGAGGTCGCGTTCCGCGTCGACCGTGTCGGAATCGACCAGGGCGCTGAGGTTTTGGAGGTCGCCGCCAAGGTCGGATCGGATCTGGTGATGTCGGCGACGGCCCGCCTGGCGGCCCCGCACACCGTCTACGCCTTCCCCGGCCAGGGCATTCAGCACAAGGGCATGGGCATGGACGTGCGGGCCCGGTCCAAGGCCGCCCGCAAGGTGTGGGACAAGGCCGACAAGTTCACCCGCGAGACCCTCGGCTTCTCGGTGCTGCACGTGGTCCGGGACAACCCGACCAGCATCATCGCCAGCGGTGTGCACTACAACCACCCCGAGGGCGTGCTGTACCTGACGCAGTTCACCCAGGTCGCGATGGCCACGGTGGCCGCCGCGCAGGTCGCCGAGATGCGCGAGCAGGGCGCCTTCGTGGAGGGCGCGATCGCCTGCGGCCACTCCGTCGGTGAGTACACCGCGCTGGCCTGCGTGACGGGCATCTACGAGCTGGAAGCCTTGCTGGAGACCGTGTTTCATCGCGGCTCGAAGATGCACGACATCGTGCCGCGCGACGAGCTGGGCCGGTCCAACTACCGGCTGGCGGCGATCCGGCCGTCGCAGATCGACCTGCCCGACGACGAGGTCCCGGGTTTTGTCGCGGAAATCGCCGAGCGCACGGGCGAGTTCCTGGAGATCGTCAACTTCAACCTGCGCGGTTCCCAGTACGCGATCGCCGGCACGGTGCGCGGCCTGGAAGCGCTCGAGGAAGAGGTGGAGCGGCGCCGCGAGATCACCGGCGGCAAGCGCTCATTCATCTTGGTGCCCGGCATCGACGTGCCCTTCCACTCGCGCGTGCTGCGGGTCGGTGTGGCGGAGTTCCGGCGGTCACTGGACCGGGTCATGCCGCGCGACAAGGATCCCGACGTCATCATCGGCCGGTACATCCCGAACCTGGTGCCGCGTCCGTTCACCCTGGACCGCGACTTCATCCAAGAGATCCGCGACCTGGTGCCGGCCGAGCCGCTCGACCCGATCCTCGCCGACTACGACACCTGGCTCGCCGAGCGCCGCATCGAGATGGCCCGCATCGTCCTGATCGAGCTGCTGGCATGGCAATTCGCCAGCCCGGTGCGCTGGATCGAAACCCAGGACTTGCTGTTCACCGAGGAGGCCGCCGGCGGTCTCGGTGTGGAGCGGTTCGTCGAGATCGGGGTGAAGTCCGCGCCGACCGTCGCGGGCCTGGCCACCAACACCCTCAAGCTGCCCGAATACGCCCACAGCACAGTCGAAGTGCTCAACGCCGAGCGTGACGCGGCGGTGCTGTTCGCCACCGACACCGACCCCGAGCCGGAGCCGGAGGACGAGCCGGCGGCGGATGATTCCGCCGCATCCGCGGCGGAGGCGGCGCCCCTGCCTAATGTCGCCCCCGCCGTCGCTCCGGCTGGCGCCGGAGCGGCGTCGGGTGCTCGGCCGGACGACATCGGGTTCGATGCCGCCGACGCCACGCTGGCGCTGATCGCGCTGTCGGCCAAGATGCGCATCGACCAGATCGAGGAGCTGGACTCCATCGAATCGATCACCGACGGCGCGTCGTCGCGACGCAACCAGCTGCTGGTGGACCTGGGCTCGGAGCTGAACCTGGGCGCCATCGACGGCGCCGCCGAAGCCGACCTGGCCGGGCTGCGCGCGCAGGTCACCAAGCTGGCTCGCACCTACAAGCCTTACGGCCCAGTGCTTTCCGACGCCATCAACGATCAGTTGCGCACGGTGCTGGGGCCCTCGGGTAAGCGGCCCGCCGCCATCGCCGAGCGGGTCAAGAAGACCTGGGAGCTCGGCGAGGGTTGGGCCAAGCACGTCACCGTGGAGGTCGCGCTGGGAACCCGCGAGGGCACCAGTGTCCGGGGTGGCGCCATGGGCCACCTGCACGAGGGTGCACTGGCCGACGCCGCCTCCGTCGACAAGGTGATCGACGCCGCGGTGGCATCCGTCGCCGCGCGGCGCGGTATCGCGGTGGCGCTGCCATCTTCGGGCGGTGGCGGCGGCGGTGCGACCATCGACGCCGCCGCGCTGGGTGAATTCACCGAGCAGATCACCGGCCGCGACGGCGTGCTGGCCTCGGCGGCGCGCCTGGTGCTCAACCAGCTGGGCCTCGACGACCCGGTCAGCGCCTCGGCTAGCCTGTCCAAGGCCACCGACGCCGAGCTCATCGACCTGGTGACCGCCGAACTCGGCGCCGACTGGCCGCGGCTGGTGGCACCGGTGTTCGATCCGAAGAAGGCCGTGCTGTTCGACGACCGGTGGGCCAGCGCGCGCGAGGACCTGGTCAAGCTGTGGCTGACCGACGAGGGCGACATCGATGCCTGGTGGGTGGAATTCTCGGAAAGGTTCGAGGGCGCAGGCCATGTCGTGGCCACCCAGGCCACCTGGTGGCAGGGCAAGGCCCTGTCCGCGGGTCGTCAGATCCACGCGTCGTTGTACGGCCGCATCGCGGCCGGGGCCGAGAACCCGGATCAGGGCCCGTACAGCAGCGAGGTCGCCGTGGTGACGGGCGCGTCCAAGGGTTCGATCGCCGCATCGGTCGTCGGGCGCTTGCTCGACGGCGGAGCCACCGTCATCGCCACCACGTCCAAGCTCGACGACGAGCGGCTGGCGTTCTACCGCGGGCTCTACCGAGACCACGCCCGGTATGGCGCGGCGCTGTGGGTGGTGGCCGCCAACATGGCGTCCTACTCCGACATCGACGCGCTGGTCGAATGGGTGGGCACCGAGCAGACCGAAAGCCTTGGGCCGCAGTCGATTCACATCAAGGACGCCCAGACCCCGACGCTGCTGTTCCCGTTCGCCGCACCGCGGGTCGCCGGCGACCTGTCCGAGGCCGGCTCTCGCTCCGAGATGGAGATGAAGGTGCTGCTGTGGGCGGTGCAGCGCCTCATCGGTGGGCTGTCAAAGATCGGCGCCGAGCGCGACATCGCGTCCCGGCTGCACGTCGTGCTGCCGGGCTCACCGAACCGCGGAATGTTCGGCGGCGACGGCGCTTACGGCGAGGCCAAGTCGGCGCTGGACGCCTTGGTGAGTCGTTGGCACGCCGAGTCGTCCTGGGCGGCCCGGGTCAGCCTGGCGCACGCGCTGATCGGGTGGACCCGCGGCACCGGGCTGATGGGCCACAACGACGCGATCGTGGACGCGGTCGAGGAGGCCGGCGTCACCACCTACTCGACCGACGAGATGGCGGCAATGCTGCTGTCCCTCTGCGACGTCGAGTCGAAGGTGGCCGCGGCGGGTGCGCCGATCAAGGCGGACCTGACCGGTGGGCTGGGCGAGGCCAAGTTCGACATGGCCGAGCTGGCCGCCAAGGCCCGCGAGCAGGCCACGTCGGCATCGGACGACGCGGCCGACGAGGCCGCCGCCGAGGGCACCATCGCCGCGCTGCCGTCGCCGCCGCGTGGCTTCACCCCGGCGCCGCCTCCGGAATGGGCGGACCTCGACGTCGACCCGGCCGACCTGGTGGTC
>NZ_LZLL01000116.1:0-36202 GCF_001669335.1 Mycobacterium sp. 1245852.3
CGCGCCGCACGGTGTACTTGCGCACCCACGACTTGAGCAGCCGTGAGTTCAGCTTGGACATCGACGACAGCGGCAGGGCGGCCAGACTCTCGGAGATCCAGCCGCCGTTGGTGCGGCCCGGGCCGACCAGCTGGGCGACGGCGTGCTTGCTGTTGTCGCCGACGAGCACCGCCAGCACCAGCGCGCGGCGTCGCTCCCGGTGATCGGCCGGGATGTCGTAGACCACCGCCGTTGCCAGCACCAGGAACGCGGTGGCCTCCAGGAAGGTCACCGTTTCGGCGGCGGCGGCGGACAGGGCGCTGATCGTGCCGATGCCGGGGATGGTCGCCGCGGCCCCCACGGCAACACCGCCTGCCGTCACGACGGCCAGGTAGCGCTTGTGCAGCTTGGCCAGGATCTCGGCCGGGCTGGCGTTGGGGTGCGCGTTGCGCAGCCGGGTCACATAGGCCTCGGCGGCCGGGCCCTGCAACCGCGAGCTTCGCTCGATGACCTGCGCCAACGCGCGCGCGGACATCTTGGGCCGACCGTTGTCGGCCCTCGGTGCCGACCCCGGGTCGGACATCGTGAAAAACCGGTTCGGCGACTTGTTCCGTCGAGCCCGCATATCGTCTCTCCTGCAAATGGCGTTCTTTCAGGCTAACGCGCCCGCGGGAAATCCCGACGTGTTATGCCCCCCGACCCGATCCTCAGCCGTCGGCCTCTTGCCGCACCGGGAATAATGCAGGCTAGATGTCTGCGACGGTCCGCGCCGTTTCTCGGTCCCCATGCTGTTTACCCGCCGGGTATCGCCTGCGTGGGCCGGTCCAGGCCGATCAGATGGGCCGAGCCGACTGAACGGCATCGTCGGGAGCGAAACGAGGTGGGGTGGATGAGCACGGCTACGCCCCGCACGCCCGGGGGAGGGCGCGCGGGATCGGCGTCGCCCCGGGCCGCCAACCGCTGGGACTTTCTCACCCGGAGCTCGCCGCAGTCACAGAACCCCTGGAACCCGCTGTGGGCGATGATGATCGGCTTTTTCATGATCATGGTCGATTCGACCATCGTCGCCATCGCCAACCCGACCATCATGGGCAGCCTGCGCATCGGCTACGACACGGTGGTCTGGGTGACCAGCGCCTACCTGCTGGGCTACGCGGTGGTGTTGCTGGTGGCCGGGCGGCTGGGTGACCGGTTCGGACCCAAGAACCTGTATCTGATCGGCCTGGTGGTGTTCACCGTCTCGTCGGTGTGGTGCGGGCTGGCGGGCAGCGCGGCCATGCTGATCGCGGCGCGCGTCGTGCAGGGCGTCGGGGCCGGGCTGCTCACCCCGCAGACCTTGTCGACCATCACCCGGATCTTCCCGGCGGAGCGGCGCGGCGTCGCGGTGAGCCTATGGGGGGCCACCGCCGGTGTCGCCAGCCTGGTGGGCCCGTTGGCCGGCGGTGTCCTGGTCGACAGCCTGGGATGGCAGTGGATCTTCTTCGTCAACGTCCCCATCGGCGTCCTCGGGCTGGGGTTGGCGTACTGGTTGATTCCGGTGCTGCCCACCCAGTCGCATCGCTTCGACCTGATCGGGGTCACCCTGTCCGGGATAGGGATCTTCCTGATCGTGTTCGGGCTGCAGCAGGGGCAGGCCGCGCACTGGCAACCCTGGATCTGGGCGTTGATCGTCGCGGGCGTCGGATTCATGACGGCCTTCGCGTTCTGGCAGTCGCTGAACGCCCACGAGCCGCTGATTCCGTTGGTCATCTTCAGCGACCGCGATTTCAGCCTGTGCAACGTCGGGGTGGCCATCATCTCGTTCGCCGCCACGGCGATGATGCTGCCGCTGACGTTCTACGCGCAGGCCGTGTGCGGGCTCTCGCCGACCCGCTCGGCCCTGTTGATCGCGCCGATGGCGATCGCCAACGGTGTCTTCGCGCCGTTCGTCGGCAAGATCGTCGACAAATACCATCCGCAGCCCGTGCTCGGTTTCGGTTTCTCGGTGCTGGCCATCGCGCTCACCTGGATCACCTTCGAGATGACACCGACGACGCCGATCTGGCGGCTGGTTATGCCGTTCTTCGCGATGGGCGTCGGGATGGCCTTCGTGTGGTCACCGTTGACGGCCACCGCGACGCGTAACCTGCCGCCGCACCTGGCCGGCGCGGGGTCCGCGGTGTACAACTCCGTGCGCCAGCTCGGCGCGGTGCTCGGCAGCGCCGGCATGGCCGCGTTCATGACCTGGCGGATCACCGCCGAGATGCCGCGCCAGCCGTCCGGCGACGCCGTCGGCGAGGACGCGCTCGCCCTGCAGTTGCCTGCGTTCCTGCGCGATCCGTTCGCCGCCGCGATGTCGCAATCGGTGTTGTTGCCGGCGTTCGTCGCGTTGTTCGGCATCGTCGCGGCGCTGTTCCTGGTGGGCTTTGCGCCCTGGTCGGGTGACGGCAGGGGCGGCGATTATCCGCTGCGACCCGACGACGACGGCGTCGACGACGACTACGACGACGACGAGTACGTGGAATTCGTTCTGGTGCGCGAATCCGACGTCGAGCGCAGACGCGACCCCGAACCGCCCCGGCCGCCGGTCGACCGGCCGCGCCCGGCGTCCGCCGCAGTGCCGCGCCGCGGCCCGGCCGCGCAGCCCGAACCGATCGGCCACGCCCACAACGGGTCCCATGTCGACAGCGGCAAACGCCTGCGTCAGGTGGCGGTGCGGCGCTCGCCCAAGCCCCTCCCGCCGGGCGAGCGGCTCACCCGGCCCCCGCGCCGGCCCCATAGCGGTTCCGCGGGACGGTATCTCCCCGACGGCGAATCGCCGCGCGGTCACCATCACCGCTCGAATCCCGACGACGATCCCACCGGCTCGGGCCGGCACTCCTCGACCGGTTAGCCGGACCGCCGACCCGGCTGCGTGAGCGCCAGGAACGCGCCCAGGTCGATCAGGCCCGCGGGGGTGGCGGGCAGATACTCGGTCAGCGACGGCGAGCGCACGATCACGGCCGCAAACTGGGCCCGGCTCACCGCGACGTTGAGCCGATTCCTGTTGAGCAGAAACGAGATTCCGCGCGGCACCACGTCCGTGGACGACACGGTCATCGAGATGAAGACGACGGGCGCCTGCCCGCCCTGGAACTTGTCGACCGTCCCCACCCGCACCGCGTCGAGCCCAGCGGCGGCCAGCCGGCGGCGCAGCAGCGCCACCTGGGCGTTGTAGGGCGAAAGCACCAGCACGTCGGCGGCCGTCAACGCCCGGGTGCCGTGTTCGTCGGTCCATGACGCGCCGAGCATGCAGTCGATCTCGGCGACGATCGCGCCGGCCTCCTCGGGGCTTTCGGTCGAATTTCCTTGGTGCTCAACCGAAAGCAACTGCAGGCCCGGTCGATACCCGTCGAGGCGTCGGGCGGCGGTGCATTCGTGGGAGTGCAGTCTGTCGTCGTAGGACAGCGCCGACACGGCGGCGCACACGGCCGGATGCATGCGGTAAGAGAGGTCCAGGAAGTAGCCGCGTGCGTCGGGCAGGGTGCGCTGACCGTCGACCAGCCACTCCAGCGCGGAGCTGTCCACCGGCTCCGGGTGCGTGCCCTGGCTGACTTGCGGCAACTGCGCAGGGTCGCCGAGCAGCAGCAGGTTGGCGGCGGCGGGTGCCACGGCGATGGTGTTGGCCAGGCAGAATTGGCCGGCCTCGTCGATGACCAGCAGATCGAGGCTTCCCGGCGGTATCCGATCGGCGTTGGCGAAATCCCAAGCGGTTCCGCCGATCACACATCCCGGCGTGTCGGCAAGAAACGCGGCGTACGCGGCGCCGTCGATCTCCCGCCAGCGCGGGGCGTGGTGGTCGTAGCGCTTCTTCGCGATCCGGTGCGGATCCAGGCCGGCGTCGATCACGCAGTCCAGCACGTTCTCCACCGTGGCGTGTGATTGCGCGACGACACCGATGCGCCAGCCGCGTTGGGTGACCAGGTGGTGGATCACGCGGGCGGCGGTGTGGGTCTTGCCGGTACCGGGCGGCCCGTGCACCGCCAGGTACGACGAGTCCAGATCGAGTAGTGCCGCGGTGATGTCGGCGACGGTGTCGCCGCTGCGCGGGAGCGCAATGCCGCCCCGGGTGCGTGGCGCGCGGCGCAACAGCACGTCGACGATGGCGCTGTCGGGTAGGTGCGGCAAGCCGTCGGCCACCGTGGCGGCGGTGGCCTCGATGGACTCGCGCAGGGCGGTCGTCGGGATCGGTGGGCCGGGAGTCAACGCGAACGGCAGCTGGTGAAAGGTGTTGCCGTCACCGCCAACTCGCTCCAGGACCACCACTTCGGTGGGCACCGCCACATCGTCGGTCTCGACGACCGAGGCCCGCCCGGCCGCCCGCCGGTCCGGGCTGTCGCTCATGCCGGGCGGCGCCGGCGGGTGATAGAGCGCGAAGACGTCGCTCTTCAAATCCCCGCGCGCCAGCTCACCGCGCAGCCGCAGCCGCCGCTGCGGTTTGCGTGCCCGCGGCGGCGTGTGCCAGTCGAGGGCGACCGACGCGTGGTCGACGACGAACACGTCGGTGTTGTCGGCCCACTCCTCGATCGGGAAGTTCAGCCGGTCGAAATGCGCCCACCAGAAGGGTTTGTCCTCGCGCCGGTGGTAGCCGCGCGCCGCGCCCAGCAGCGCCACCGCGGTCTGCTGCGGGGTCCGGTCGTCGATGCCGGCCGCTCCGCTGAATGCGGACAGCGTCACCGCCAGTCCGTCGCGGTCGTCGACGGTGTTGCCGTCGGCCACCGGCTGGGCACCGACCGGTACAACGCCGGATTCGTAGGCGCGCAACATCAGCCAGTTCCGCAGTTCCTGCGTCGACCGGCAGTCGTAGTGGTTGTAGTCCTCGATCTCCTTGAGCACGGATGCCGCCTCGTCGCCACGCCCGTCCTCCCGGAGTTCGCAGTACCGGGCGTAGGAGGTGATCGAACCGGTGGCGGTGGTCACGTCACCCGCGCGTAGTTGGGCGCCCATGTAGAGCGGCTCGAGCGCCTTGAGGCTGAACGACTCGGCGCCCACGCGAATGCTCCTGCGCACCAACGGGTAAAGGTCGACCAGCGTCCCGCTGCGCAGCAGTTCGTCGACTTCGTCCTCGCCCACTCCGTAGCGCCCGGCGAGCCGCAACAAGGCGGTTTTCTCGTAGGGCGCGTAGTGATAGATATGCATGTTGGGCCGGCGTTTGCGGCGTTTGGCCACCAGCGCCAAGAAGTCGATCAGCGCCTTGCGTTCCTCGGCCCGGTCGTGCGCCCACAGCGGGCGGAACTTGCCCGTCGGCCCGGCTTCGAGCACACCGAACAGATATTCCAGCCCCCATTCGCGACCATCGGTGGTCCACAGCGGGTCACCCTCGAAATCGAAGAACAGGTCTCCCGGGTCGGGCTCGGGCAGCAGGGCCAGCGGCTGCGGGTCGATGACCTCGACCTGGGGAACGCCGGTTTCCCGTTGGCGCACCCGTAATTTCGCCTGGACGGTCAGTTTGTCCAGCACGCCGCCCGCCAGGTCGGGCACCGGCCCGCGATGCTCGGCCAGCTCGGCGACCGTGCTGATGCCCGCGTCAAAGAGCTTGTCGCGCTGGCCCACTCGCAGGCCGGCGACCAGTAACACGTCGTCGGCCGCCCGCAGCTGTTCGAGGCATAGGGGACAGTGAAAGCACGCGGCCACGCCGTCGTCGTCCCAGCGCACCGCCGCGCCGGCGGCGTAGTGGTCGTCGAGGAGGCGCTGCAGCCGGGCGCGCTGGGAGCGGTAGACCGGGATCAGGTCGCAGGTCCGGTGCCGCACCGCGGTCCCGTCGCCCAGCCGTAGTTCGGCCTCCGGCGCGACCGGGACGCCCGAGGCGGCCAACGCGTCGGCGTAGGCGGCCACCTGCAACAGCGCGGTGACCTTGGCCGAGCGGGCCAGTTTGGTGTCCACGACGCGATACCGCTGCCCGTCGCGGACCAGAAAATCGGCGAAGCCGAGGAAGCGGCCGTCGAACATGGCGGCTTGATAGATCACCGGCGCACGGTCGGCGACGGCGCGGCGGGTGGCTTCCGCGGCCGCGGTCAGGCCGGCGGGCGTGTAGGCGGGGCGGCCGATGATCGCGACGTCCTGCCCGAACCGGTCGCGCAGCGAGGCCAGTTCGCGCCGCTCGTGTTCGCTACCGAGGGCGGCCGTCCGCGTGAGCAGTTCGTCCTCTACGGTGACCGCCGGGCCGCGCCCCAGCTTCGCGTCGAAATCCCGCAGCAGCGCGTATTCGCAGCGGGCCGCGGCGGCCAGATCCGATGCGCTGTAAACGATGCTGTCGCCGGAGACCAACACTCGAGCCACAGTAGGCCAGCGCTCCGACATGACGGTCGCACCGGGCGGGCGTGCCCGGAGATCAGTGGGCGGGCGTATTGCCGATCAGCTCGACGGCGTTGCCGTTCCAGTGGAATTTCACATTGGTGTTCAGGCCGTTGATCCCGCTGGGGTAGGTCAGCGCCACGGTGTCGCCCGTGGTTTGCGCGGGGTCGACGCCGTTGAATCCGTAGGTGTCGGGCACGCCCTGGGGGATGAACTGGCCGAGGTGAAACAGCACCGCACGGGTGGTCGGGCTGACCGCGTTGGTGTTGGCCTTGATGATGACGGCCGAGAGCTGCGCGCACTGGTTGTAGTTGCCGGCCAGCGGTTCGGGGTTCCAGGGCTGCTGGCTGCGCGGGTCGCGGGGCAGCTCGGACACCACCTTCGCGATGGTGGGCGAGGCGAGGTTGACCGCGCAGGGGTCGGCCGGCGGGGCGTTGCCGGGCTGGGCGGCCGCCGACGGGGTGGCCGGAGCCGTGATCGACGCGGTCTCCGACGTCCTGGCCGGCGGCGTCTTGGCGACGGTGGAGTCGCTCGAACCGCAGCCGGCCAGAGTGAAGGCGATGAGAGCGATAGCGGCCGAGCCGGTCAGTGGCTCGGTACGACAGGGCAACGACCACACATCTGGGCACCGTACCGTCATCGGGTGCGAGGTCGTGGCAGGCATGGCCGGGTGTGCCGATGATCACCTGATCGGCCGCCTGGCCATAGACCCGCAGCGCTCAGCGTCCGCTGAGCTCGCGGTCACCACTAGACTCCTTGGACGATGACCCTCCCGGACAGCTCGACTGAAGCTGCCTCACCGACGTTTGCCGACCTGCAGATCAATCCCTCGGTCCTGCGGGCGATCGCCGACGTCGGCTACGAATCGCCCACCGGCATCCAGGCCGCGACCATCCCGGCGCTGATGGCCGGCTCCGATGTCGTCGGGCTGGCCCAGACCGGCACCGGCAAGACCGCCGCGTTCGCGATCCCGATCCTGTCCAAGATCGACGTCACCAGCACCGCCACCCAGGCGCTGGTGCTCGCCCCGACCCGCGAACTCGCCCTGCAGGTGGCCGAGGCGTTCAGCCGGTACGGGGCCCACCTGCCCAAGATCAACGTGCTGCCGATCTATGGCGGCTCGTCCTACGGCGTGCAGCTGGCCGGGCTCCGCCGCGGCGCCCACGTGGTGGTCGGCACACCGGGCCGGGTGATCGACCACCTCGAGCGCGGCACCCTGGACCTGTCCCACGTCGACTACCTGGTGCTCGACGAGGCCGACGAGATGCTCACCATGGGCTTCGCCGAAGAAGTCGACCGCATCCTGTCCGAAACCCCGGAATACAAGCAGGTGGCGCTGTTCTCCGCGACCATGCCGCCGGCGATCCGCAAGATCACCACCAAGTACCTGCACGATCCGCTCGAGGTCAGCACCAAAGCGAAAACCGCTACCGCCGAGAACATTTCGCAGCGCTACATCCAGGTCGCCGGCCCCCGCAAGATGGATGCGCTGACGCGGGTGCTGGAAGTCGAACCGTTCGAGGCGATGATCATCTTCGTCCGAACCAAACAGGCCACCGAGGAGGTCGCCGAAAGGCTGCGGGCCCGGGGCTTTTCGGCCGCAGCCATCAACGGGGACATCCCGCAGGGCCAGCGTGAGCGAACCGTGGCCGCCCTGAAGGACGGCAGCATCGACATCCTGGTCGCCACCGACGTGGCCGCGCGCGGGCTGGACGTGGAGCGGATATCGCACGTGCTCAACTACGACATCCCGCATGACACCGAGTCTTATGTGCACCGGATCGGGCGCACCGGCCGGGCGGGCCGCTCGGGAACCGCGCTGCTGTTCGTCTCCCCGCGCGAGCGTCACCTGCTCAAGGCGATCGAAAAGGCCACGCGCCAAACGCTCACCGAAGCCGAATTGCCCACCGTCGAAGACGTCAACGCCCAGCGGGTGGCCAAGTTCGCCGACTCCATCACCACCGCGCTCGGTTCTCCGGGGATCGACCTGTTCCGCAAGCTGGTCGAAGACTACGAGCGCGAGCACGACACCCCGATGGCCGACATCGCCGCCGCGCTGGCGCTGCAATCCCGCGACGGCGAGGAATTCCTGATGGCGCCCGAACCGCCGCCGGAGCGGCGCGAGCGGCGCACCGAACGTCGCGACCGCCCCGAAAGGCCAAGGAACGCAAAGCCCTTCGCCACCTATCGCATCGCGGTGGGTAAGCGGCACAAGATCGGCCCGGGTGCGATCGTCGGCGCCATCGCCAACGAGGGCGGGCTGCATCGCAGCGATTTCGGCCACATCGCGATCGGGCCGGATTTCTCCCTGGTGGAATTGCCGGCCAAGTTGCCCAAGTCGATCTTCAAACGCCTTGAGCACACCCGCATTTCGGGGGTATTGATCAACTTGCAACCGGAGCGGTCGTCCGCCAGGCCCCGCAGCCAAGACGGTGGGAAGCCGCGCAGGAAACACGGCGGATGACGCTGTCCGAAGAACAAGACGCCCAGGGCGGCCTCGAGCAGACCTCTCGCGTCGACCGGGTCGCCTCGCTGACCGGGATCCGCGCGGTTGCCGCGCTCCTCGTCGTCGGCACCCACGCGGCCTACACCACCGGTAAGTACACGCACGGCTATTGGGGCCTGGTCGGTTCCCGGATGGAGATCGGGGTACCGATCTTCTTCGTGCTCTCCGGCTACCTGTTGTTTCGCCCCTGGGTGAAGGCGGCGGCGAAAGGCGGTCGTTCGCCGTCGCTGAGTCGCTATGCGTGGCACCGGGTTCGGCGCATCATGCCCGCCTACGGCATCACGGTGTTGTTCGCCTACGTCCTCTACCACTTCCGCAATGCCGGGCCCAACCCCGGCCACAGCTGGCTGGGCCTGGCGCGCAACCTGACGCTGACGCAGATCTACTGCAACGGCTACCTCGGCAAGTACCTGCACCAGGGGCTGACCCAGATGTGGAGCCTTGCGGTGGAGGGATCGTTCTACGTCATCCTGCCGCTGCTGGCCTACCTGCTGCTGGTGGTGATCTGCCGGCGACAATGGCAGCCGAAGTTGGTGCTCGGCGCGCTGGCGGGGATGCTGTTGATCAGCCCGGCCTGGCTGGTGCTGGTGCACACCGATCACTGGTTTCCCGACGGGGCACGGCTGTGGCTGCCCACCTATCTGGCGTGGTTCCTCGCCGGCATGATGCTGACCGTGCTGCAGGAGATGGGGGTGCGCGGCTACGGGTTCGTGGCCATACCGCTGGCGGTCATCTGCTATTTCATCGTGTCCACGCCCATCGCCGGCGCGCCCACGACCTCCCCGGCGACGCTGAGCGAGGCGTTGTTCAAGACGTGCTTCTATGCCGTCATCGCCGCGCTCGCGGTGGCACCGCTGGCCCTGGGCGACGACCATGGTTGGTATTCGCGGGTACTGGCCAGCCGCCCGATGGTGTGGCTGGGGGAGATCTCCTACGAGATCTTCCTGATCCACTTGATCACCATGGAATTCGCGATGGACTACATCGTCGGCGCGCGGGTCTACACCGGCCCGATGCTGTACCTGTACGTCGCGACGCTGGTGGTGACGATCCCGCTGGCGTGGCTGCTGCACCGGTTCACCCGCGTGCGGGAGTGACCACGCCGGCTAGTCGCGGGCGGACACCGGCGTCACGATCGGGACGACGAATTCCTCGATCATCGCCCGCTCCTCGGCTTCGTCACGGCCCGGGTGGGTCAGCAGCGAAACGATCACCCGCACCATCCAGCGGCCGCGGCGTTCGATGACGGCGGGATCGTCGGGTCCCAGCGATTGCAGGAACGCCACCGCCAACGCCGCGATGACGTCGGACTGTCCGGCCAGTTCGCCGCCTACCGGCGGGCGGGTGGTGGCGAACCAGGATGCCAGCGCCGGGCTTTCGCGAACCATCGCCAGCGTGACGAGGATGCTCGCGACCAGCCGTTCGCGTGGGTCCTCGATGTCGCCGGTGCGCGCGATGATCTCGCGGCCCAGCCGGTGGGTTTCGCGGTGGACGTAGGCGGTTCGCAGCGCCTCGCGGTTTTCGAAATACCGGTACAGCGTCGCGCGGGAACAGCCTGCGGCGCGGGCGATTTCGTTCATGCCGATCGAGTCGGAATCGCGCTGGGTGTAGAGCCGCTCGGCGGCGTCGAGGATCCGGTCGGCGGCCGCCTCGGTCCGGTGCGTGCCCAGCCAGTCGTTGCCTGCCATCAGGACGTCGTCCGGATCGGCACCGACAGCGGGCGCCGGACGTAGCTGCCGCCGGCCCAGACGATGCCGGATTCGTCCACCTCGAAGTCCGGGCACCGGGTCACGAGTTCGGTCAGTGCGACGCGCGATTGCATCCGCGCGGCGGCGGCGCCCAGACAATGGTGTGCGCCGTGGCTGAACGTTAGGATGTTGCGGGGGCAGCGGGTGACGTCGAGTTCGCCTGCGTCCGAGCCGTATTGGCGTTCGTCGCGGTTGGCCGAGCCGTAGAGCAACAGCACCCTGCGCCCGGCCGGAATGGTGGTCTCGCCGACGGTCACGTCCCGGGTGACCGTGCGGGCCAGGCCCTGCACCGGTGAGGTCATCCGCAGCAGTTCCTCGACGGCATCGGGAATGCGGCCGGGGTCGTCCACCAACAGCTGACGTTGGTCGGGTCGTTCGTGCAGCAGCGGCATCGAACCGCCGAGCATGCCGGTGACGGTGTCGTTGCCGCCGGTGACCATGGTGAACGTGAACGCCAGGATCGACAGGGTGCCGGCGATGTCACCGTTGGCACCGACCCCGGCGGCCACCAGGTGCGAGATGGTGTCGTCCTCGGGTTCGGTCCGGCGCCGTTCGATCAACCCGGTGAAGTAGGCCATCATCGACCCGACGGCATCGCCGACGGTCTCCAGGGCGCCGGCGACGCCGCCTTCGGCGGTGTTGGCCGCGACGATGGCCTGGGTCCAGCCGTCGAACTGGGCCCAATCCTCCTCGGGCACACCGAGATAGTGGGCGACCACCATCGACGGCAGCGGCTTGAACAGCTCCGCGACGATGTCGCCGCCGCCGGCCGAACGCAACCCCTCGATGCGCTCGACGACGAACTCGGTGACCTTGGGCTCCACCGCCTCCACCTGCCGCGGGGTGAAGCCCCGCGACACCAGCTTGCGGAACTGCGTGTGTACCGGGGGATCCTGCATCACGAACGGTGGATTGTCCTGCAGCCCAATCAGTTCCAGGTCGTCATAGTTGACGGTCAGACCCTTGGCGGAGGAGAAGGTTTCGTGGTCGCGGGCCGCGGCCCACACGTCGGCGTGGCGGGAGAGCACGTAGTAGTCATGCTCGGGGTGGTTGGCCGGCACGACGTGGTGCACCGGGTCGTGGTCGCGCAGCGCGCGGTACATCGGCCACGGGTTGGGCCAGGTGTCGGCGGTGGCCAGCTGGAAAGCGACCGGCGCTTCGTGAGACATAACAGCAGCCATGTCTCATTCGTACGACAGTCGTGACGATATGTCAACCCTTCCGCACGCCGGGCGCCCCGCTGGCCGGGCGCCCACCACCGAGCGCCCGGCTGGCCGGGCACTCGAGAGCAAAGGCCTAGATAGCCGCGCCCGGGTTCAAAATGCCCTGCGGATCCAGCGCCTGCTTGATGCGCCGGTTCAAATCCATCACGTCGGGGCCCAGATAGCCGGCCAGCCAGGGCCGCTTCAACCGGCCGACGCCGTGCTCGCCGGTGATGGTGCCGCCCAGGCCGACGGCGAGATCCATGATCTCGCCGAACGCCAGGTGCGCGCGTTCGGTCATGTCGGCGTCGGCGGGGTCGTAGACGATCAGCGGGTGGGTGTTGCCGTCGCCGGCGTGCGCGATCACCGAGATCATCAGGTCGCGTTCGGCGGCGATGCGCGCGATCCCGGTCACCAGGCGGCCCAGCGCCGGCAGCGGCACGCCGACGTCCTCGAGCAGGAGCGACCCCTTGGCTTCGACGGCCGGGATGCAGAACCGCCGGGCCACGACGAACGCCTCGCCCTCGTCGGGATCGTCGGTCGAAAAGACTTCCGTCGCAGCGTGTTCCGCGAATACCTCGGCCATGATCTCGGCGTCCTCGCTGCCGGCGCGGCCGCGCTCGTCCGATCCGGCCACCAGCATGGCGGCCGCCTCGCGGTCGAGATCCATGCGCAGGGTGTCCTCGACGGCGTTGATCGCCACCGAATCCATGAACTCCAGCATCGAGGGACGAAGCCGCGCGGTGACGCCGAGCACCGCCTCGACCGCATCCTCGACGGTGGCGAAGCTGGCCACCACGATGCTGGACGCGTTCTGCTTGGGCACCAGTCGCAGGGTCACCTCGGTGACGACGCCCAGGGTGCCCTCGCTGCCGACGAACAGCTTGGTCAGCGACAGGCCCGCAACGTCCTTCAACCGTGGCCCGCCCAGCCGCACGGCCGTGCCGTCGGCCAGCACCACCTGCATGCCCAGCACGTAGTCGGTGGTGACGCCGTACTTCACGCAGCACAGCCCGCCGGCGTTGGTGGCGATGTTGCCGCCGATGCTGCAGATCTCGAACGACGACGGATCGGGCGGATACCACAGGCCGTGCTCGGCGACGGCCTTCTTCACCTCGGCGTTGAACAGTCCCGGCTGGCATACGGCGGTGCGGGTCACCGGGTCGACGGTGATGTCGCGCATCTTCTCGGTGGACAGCACGATGCCGTCGTCCAGCGCGGTCGCCCCGCCGGACAGGCCGCTGCCGGCACCGCGGGTCACGACGGGCACCCGGTGGGCGGTGGCCCAGCGCAGCACGGTCTGCACGTCTTCAGTGCGCCGCGGCCGCACCACGGCCAGCGGCTTGCCGGCCGACGGGTCGAAGGCGCGGTCCTGGCGATAACCCTCGGTGACGGTCGGGTCGGTGACCACCATCCCGTCGGGCAGATCTGCGATCAGACTGGCCAGGGCGTCAGAGCTCACGGCCCGATCCTAAGCCCGTGTCACGCGCCGGCGTCCTCGGCGAACTCCGGCGCGCGGTCCAGTTCCCGCAGCGACGGCAACCGGCAAGCGATGAGGCCGATCAGCAGGATCGGCACCGCCAGCACCAGGAACGTGACCTTCAGCCCGGCGGCGTCGGCCAACGGGCCCGCGACCAGCAAGCCCAACGGTCCCGCGGCGTACGTCAGGCCCGACATCACCCCGACCACGCGACCGCGCAGCCGATGCGGCGCGCGGGTCTGCATGACGTAGTTGTAGATCGGTTGGATGGGGCCGTAGACCAGGCCGGTTACGCCGCACAACACCAGGATCACCGGCAATGGGGGCAGGAACGCGATGCCGGCCGTCGCGGCACCGAAGGTGAGGGTCGCGGTCAGCACCGCCGTGCGCCGCCGGGTGTATCTCGACACCACGGCGTAGCCGAGCGCGCCCACCACGCCGCCGACCCCGAGCGCCATCAGCGCCCACCCCAACTGGGCGGGTTGGTGCTGGTCGGCGAAATACTTTGGAAACAACACGCTTTCCATCGGCAGGTACAGCGCGGTGACGAACAAGTCGATCAAGCCTAGGGTGCGCAGCACGCGCAGGTTCCAGACGAACCGCATCCCCTCGGCGACGCCGGAAACCAGTCCCACCGGGCGGCTCGCCTCCTGTGGCCTTCCGGCGCCTTCCAGCCGCAGCCCCCCGATCGCCAGGAAGGACAAGCCGAAACAGCCCGCCGTGACCCACATCGTGTTGATGCCGCCCAGCGTGGCGATCATCAACCCGCCGATGCCGGGGCCCAGGATCAAGGCCAAATTCAGGATCGCCTCGTAGCTGCTGTTGGTGCGGTCCAGGGACCAGCCTGCGCGGGCGGCCGCCTCAGGCAGCATCGACTGACGCGCCGTGGTCCCGGCGGGATCGAAGGCGGCCGCGCAGCAGGCCAACACAGCCAGCTCGGCGACGTTGATTGCTTCGGCGCCGAAGAACCAAGCGGTCAGCGGCACACCGATGACCGCCATGCCGGACAGGGAATCGGAGACCAGCGACACCCGGCGGCGTCCGAAGAAATCGACCGCGGTGCCGGCGATCAGCGTGGAGAGCACCAACGGCAGCGTCATGGCAGCGGCCACGATCGAGGCGTCCTTGGCGCTGTCGTGGTGCTGCAGTGCCAACCATGGGAAGGCCACGATCGAAATGCCGGTGCCCGTCGTTGCAAGCAGCGTCGCGAACAGGATCAGGGACGCCGGGCCGCGGCTCGTATGGCTCATGAATATCGCGGGAAATCTAACCGCAAACCGACGGCGCGAGCCACTGGATTTCGTGGTCACCCTGACGGAATGCAGGATGTTGATGTGCTCGCCCACCCACGTACCGGCCAGGAGTTCGGCTCACCGGTCGGTGCCGGCACCGGATGGCCGGGCGATCCGGCCACCCCCCAGACCCCCGTGGCGGGCGACGCCGCCGCGGTCGCCGAACTCGCCGAGCGCGCCGGCTCGATTCCCGAAATCGACGCTCTGGTCAGCGTCTGCCGGGCCTGCCCGCGGCTGGTCGACTGGCGCGAGGACGTCGCCGTCGTCAAGCGTCGGGCCTTTGCCGACCAACCGTATTGGGGGAGACCGGTGCCCAGCTGGGGGTCGGCGCGGCCCCGCTTGCTGATCGTCGGATTGGCGCCCGCCGCCCACGGCGCCAACCGGACGGGACGGATGTTCACCGGCGACCGCTCGGGCGACCAGTTGTACGCGGCGCTGTACCGGGCCGGGCTGGTGAACCAACCGACCAGCGTCGACGCCGCGGATGGCTTGCGGACCAGGAACATTCGCATCGTCGCGCCGGTGCGGTGCGCGCCTCCCGCCAACGCGCCGACGCCGCAGGAGCGCGACACCTGCTGGCCCTGGCTGCGGGCCGAATGGCGGTTGGTCTCCGCGGATGTTCGCGTGGTGGTGGCCCTGGGCGGATTCGGCTGGCAGATCGCGCTGCGGCTACCGGGCACCACGACCGGGCGAAAGCCCCGGTTCGGCCACGGCGTCGTCGCTGATCTCGCGCCCGGTGTACGACTGCTCGGCTGCTACCACCCAAGCCAGCAAAACATGTTCACCGGTAGGTTGACACCAGCAATGCTCGACGACGTCTTCCGTGACGCTAAGGAACTGGCAGGAATCAAGTGACCGACGTTCTGGTATCCGGCGCCAGCGTGGCTGGTGCGGCGGCCGCGTTTTGGCTTGGGCAGCATGGCTTTTCAGTCACCGTGGTGGAGCGCCATCGGGGGCCGCGGCCGGGCGGTCAGGCGATCGACGTGCGGGGGCCGGCGCTGACGGTGCTCGACCGGATGGGGCTGCTGGGCGCCGCCCAGAAGCGCAAGACGCAAATCCGGGGCTCGTCGGTCGTCGACCGTGACGGCAACGAGTTGTCCCGGGACACCGAGTCGACACCGACCGGTGGCGCCATCGACAGTCCCAACATCGAGCTGTTGCGCGACGATTTGGTCGAATTGCTTTACGGCGCAAGCCAATGGTCGGCCGAATACCTCTTCGACGACACCATCACCGCCCTGGACGACGACGGGACGGCGGTCCGCGTGACCTTCGAGCACGCCGCGCCGCGCAGTTTCGACCTGGTCATCGGCGCCGACGGATTGCATTCAAACGTGCGGCGTTTGGTCTTCGGGCCCGAAGACGACTTCATCGAGAGGCTGGGCACCCACGCGGCGATCTTCACCGTGCCCAATTTTCTGGACCTGGACTACTGGCAGATGTGGCACTACGGCGACTCCACCATGGCGGGGGTATACAGCGCGCGTAACAACGCCGAGGCGCGGGCCATGTTGGGCTTCATGGACACCGATCTGCGGATCGACTATCGCGACACCGAGGCCCAATTCGCCGAGCTTGCGCGGCGGATGGCCGACGACGGCTGGGTCCGTCCGCAACTGCTGGAGTACATGCGCAGCGCGCCGGACTTCTACTTCGACGAGATGTCGCAGATCAAGATGGATCGCTGGGCGCGGGGCCGGGTGGCGCTGGTCGGTGACGCCGGCTACTGCTGCTCGCCCCTGTCGGGCCAGGGCACCAGCGTCGCGCTGCTGGGTGCCTACATCTTGGCCGGCGAACTCAAGGCGGCCACCGAGGGCGAGACGCTCGACCATGCGGCCGGCTTCGCCAACTACCACCGCGAGTTCAGCGACTACGTCAAGCGCAACCAATGGCTGGTCGTGGATAACATTCCGGGCGGCGCGCCGATACCCCAGGAGGTGTTCGACCGCATCGTCGCCTCGATCACCCTCAAGGAGTACTGAGCCGAGCGGGAACGTTTGCCGGCCCGCGCGCGTTGACGCCAACGTGCGTCTTTCCGTCCTTGATCTCATCCCGGTGCGCACCGACCAGACCACCGGCGACGCGCTGGCGGCCACCGTGCAACTGGCCCAGGCCGCGGATCGGCTGGGCTTCACCCGCTATTGGGTCGCCGAGCACCACAACATGCCGTCGGTGGGTGCCACCAGCCCACCGGTGGTGCTCGCCTACCTGGCCGCGCAGACCGCGCAGCTTCGGCTCGGCTCGGGTGGCGTGATGCTGCCCAACCACGCGCCGCTGGCGGTGGCCGAGCAGTTCGCGCTGCTGGAGGCCGCCGCCCCAGGCCGCATCGACCTCGGCATCGGCCGCGCACCCGGCTCCGATCCGGTGACGTCGTATGCGCTGCGCGGCGGTCGGGACGATCGTGACATCGAGAACTTCCCGGAGTATCTCGACGACGTGGCGGCGCTGATGAGCGCTCGCGGCGTGCGGGTTCCGCTGCGCTCGGGTGATTACACCCTCAAGGCCACCCCGGCCGCGGCGGGCGAACCGCGGCTATGGCTGTTGGGTTCGTCGATGTACTCGGCGCATCTGGCCGCCGCCAAGGGGTTGCCGTATGTGTTCGCACATCACTTCTCCGGCAACGGAACCGAAGAGGCGCTCGAGGTCTACCGTGCGCGATTCAAGCCCAGCGAGCTGACCGCCGAGCCGCTGACCTTCCTGACGGTGAACGCCGCCGTGGCCGAAACCCGCGAGGAGGCAACGGCTTTGATGTTGCCCAACCTGCAGATGATGGCCCGGTTGCGGACCGGGCAGCCGCTCGGGCCGGTGCCGCTGGTCGAGGAGGCCGCGGTCGCCCAGTTGACCGGCCAGCAGCAGCGGATCGTGGAGAGCGGGCTGCAGCGCGCCGTCCTGGGGGCGCCGGCGGAGGCCGCCGAGCAGATCCGGGCACTGGCCGACCGGTTCGGCGTCGACGAAGTCATGGTCAACCCGGTGGCATCGGCGCGCCGCGGCACCGATCCCAGCACCGGCCCGGCGCGGGTCGCGACGCTGGAACTGCTGGCCAAAGAGCTGTTCTGACACCGCCGGCGGTGACGCTCACCCGTTGGACTGGCTCGGGTGCGGATTGGGTGCGTGGTTGGCGATCCAGTCCCGCAGGTCATCCGGCGGCAACGGCGGGGTGTGCACGAAGCCCTGGGTGATGGTGCAGCCATACCGGCGCAGGGCGTTCAGGGTGGCCTCGTTCTCGACCCCCTCGGCCACCAGGTCGGCGCCCAGATTGGACGCCAGCGCCACCGTCGAGCGCACGATGGCCACCGACCGCGCGTCGTGGGCCAAGCGCGCGACGAAAATCCGGTCGAGCTTCAGCTCGTCGACCGAAACCTCTTGCAGCCGAGCCAGAGACGACCAGCCGGTGCCGTAATCGTCGAGCGAGATCCGGATTCCCAGGCTCTGCAGCGCGGCGACGGTGTTGCGGGAACGCACCGAGTCCACCAGCGCGCTCTCGGTGATCTCGAGGATCAACGCCTCGGCGGGCAGGTCGTAATTGGCGAGCAGCCGCTCGACGGTGCCGACGAGTTCGATGTCCAGCAGGTTGGTCGTCGACAGGTTCACCGCGACGGTGAGCGGCATGCCCTGCTCGCGCCAGGAGCGGACCTGCGCGAGAGCCATGCTCAGCGTGCGGTTGGAGATCTTGCGCATCAGCCCGGCGCGTTCGGCGACGGACAGAAACTCCTCCGGCAGCAGTGTCCCGCGGGTGGGGTGCTGCCAACGCAGCACCGCTTCGACGCTGTGGACGCTGCCGTCGCGGCCGTCGATCTTGGGTTGGTAATGCAATTGCAGCTCGTCGGTATCGAACAACGCCGTGCGTAATTCCTCGATCAGGCTGGGGTCGTTGTCGCGATACGCCTCGAACGAGGAGTCGTAGACCGCGATCTTGCTGCGGGCGGATTTGGCGTGCGCCATGGTGATTTCGGCGCGGCTGAGCAGCTCCTCGGGGGAGTCGCAGTGGTCCGGGCACAGCGCGATGGCGATGCGGGCGTCCACCTGCACGGTGATCGGGTCCAAAGCGATTGGCTCGCTGAGGGCTTCGAGCAGGCGACCCGCCGACGCGCTGGCGGCGGTGAGGTTGGCCCCATCCGACAGCAGCACGGCGAACTGGTCTTCCCCCACCCGCGCGAGCAGATCGTCACGACGGACGCAGCCGGCCAACCGGTTTGCGATGTGGCACAGCAGCTCGTCGCCGAACTGTCTACCGATGGAGTCGGTGATCTCGTGGAAATCGCTCAGGCTCAACAACAACAGCGCCCGGCGCGCGTGCGCCCGGGTCGGCATCGACGGGCTGTCCGGTGGCGGCGAAGCGGGCAACCCGGTCAGGGCCGTCGCCAGTGAGCGCCGGTTGGGCAGCGCCGTCAACTCGTCGGTCATGGCGAGTTTGTCGTTGGTCTCCAGCAGGCTGGCGTCCCGGAAGGTCAGCGCGAACCGCCCGGCCGCCACGACCAGGCTCAGCGCCGCCAGCGTCGCCGCGAGCCGCGAATGGTGGGCCAGGACGATCACGGCCAACGCGACCACGGCCGATGCCACCGGAGTGGCGTAGGGCGCGATCCGGCCTCGCGATGGCGGCGTGATCGACGACGATCTGGCCCAGCTCGCCATGGCGATCAGTAATGACGACGCGGCCCAGCAGGCATCCAGCAGGGATCCGCTCCGATACAAGCCGGCCGACGTCTCGAACAGATACGCCGCGTCCGCGAACGCAAACAGGACCAATCCGGCCACCAGGAGCGCCCAGCGAATCTCGTTGCGCCAGCCCAGGATCGGCAACATGCCGGCGGCCAGCGCGAGCAGCACCATATCGCTCCACGGATAGGCGATGCCCACCCACACCGTCGCCGGTGCGCGCACCGCGGCCGCCCCGATCGGACCCGCGGTCAGCGCCGCGGCCACCGCCGCCAACGTCAGTGCGCAGATGAGCGAGTCGAGCTGAACCGGGATCGGCAGCCGCTTGAGCCGGGCCCGCATGAGCAACAGCAGCCCGGCGTAGACGAAGGGGTAGTACGCGAGATACTCCGGATCGGCCACCGACGGGGATCGGCCGCTGGGCACCCACAGGGCATAGACGACGTCGCCCACGGCCGAGCACGCCATACCGGCGGCGATCAGCGCCCAGGCCAACCGGTCGGCCGGAACCCGGTACGCGCGTAGGGCGATCAGTCCGGCCGCCACCACGGTCAGCGCCGTGTACAGGGCGGCGGCGGAGAGGATGCCGTGCCCGGCATTGGGGCGGACAACGCTGGACACGGCGAAGGCGACCACCCCGATCGCCAGCAGCACCAGGGCGGTCCGGACGTCGCGTGGGGGCCAGCTGGCGGCGTCGGGCGCATCCTCGGGCTGGGCCGCTGTGGCGTTCGCGACCTCGGAGGTGGTTCGGGACTCCGGTGGCGCCTGACCGTCACCGCCAAGAGCGCGGGCCGCCACCGAGGGTCGGGTCGAACCCGGCGCCGGCGGAAACGCATACGGCAGCGGCAGGTCGGGCATGAAGCTGCGAATGCATTGTCCCCCTTCGCGTTTGGCGGCGTACATGGCCAAGTCCGCGTGGCGCAGCAGCTGATCGACCGTGCAGTTCGTCGCGCCGGTGGCCACCGTGAATCCGATGCTCGGCCGCACCGTGATCGGAATGCCCTCGATCAGGATGGCGCCGGTGAAGGCGTCGAGAATCCGATGCGCGGCCGCCTGCGATTCCTCGACGGAGGCTTCGATGACAGCCGCGAATTCGTCGCCGCCGAGCCGGGCGATGGTGCCCTGTTCCCCCAGCGCCGCGGTGAGCCGGCCGGCGACCCGGACCAGGAGTTCGTCCCCGGCCGGATGGCCCAGGGCGTCATTGACCGCCTTGAAGTTGTCGAGGTCCAGACACAACACCGCGATCGGGGTGCCGTCGGGGCGTCGCCGCGCGACGGCCTGGTCCAGTCGGTGCAGGAAAAGCGCCCGGTTGGCCAGGCCGGTCAGGTTGTCGCGGAAGGCCTCCCGCGCGACCTCCGACAGCAGATTCTGGTTCTCGACGAGGACGACGAACTGCCGCGCCAAGACGGCGGCCACCAGGATGCCGAGCGCGGCCAGCATCGGTTCGTGCATCGCGTTGCCCGCCGCATGTCCCCAGCCCACGGTTGCCGCCAGGATCAGCGGCAGGTAGGGCAGCCACAGGCGGGTGCGGAACTCGATCTCGTCCGGCGATGCCGGCGTGGGGTGCTCGTGCACGACGGCCGTTGCGCCCAGCGCCAGCATCGCCAGGCCGGCCACTCGTATCACGTCACCGACATCGCCGGTGTGATAGCTGCCGATGCCGGTGTAGAAGACCAGCATCATGTCGGCGACGCTGATCGTCGCGACGCCGGCGGCGACCAGGCTCCGGCTGGGCCGGTCGCCGGGGCGCGCCCGGGACAGCATCAGGATCGCCGTCGTCAGCAAGACGATGTCGTTGAAGATCTCCGCGAATGTCGCCAGCCGGGTGCCCGTCCGCTCCTGCAGCTGCGCTTCGACCACGAACACCCAGGAGATGACGAACAGCGAGGTCGCCACGATAAGACCGTCGAGCAGCAGCCGCCGGGGGCTGTTGCGGGATAGCTGGGACAGCAGCATCAGCGACACCATGGCGCCGACCGGCCATAGCAGCAGCACGATCTCGGAGGCCGCCGGGTGGGCGGCGTGTTCGACCTCCGGTCGCACGTCGTAGACCGCCCAGATGGTCTCGCCCACCGCCCAGCCGAGCAGGGCCGTTACCAGCGCCAGCCAGCCGTAACGCTGCCGTCCGGACGTGCGACGGGCCGCGCGACCGGCCAATGCCGCGGCGACAACCAGACACACCGCGATGACGAACTCGTTGACCGGCCGAGTCCCGTAGGGGCCGTGCCAGCCCCGCACCGACGACAGCAACAGCAGCAATTCGGCGACGCCGTATGCGGCGGCGAGCATCCAGCCGGCGCGGGGGGGCACCCCCGACCGCCGCCACGGACTTACCGCCCAGCGTTGCATCACCGCTCCAGCCGATCCCCTGCTGTGTGGCGAAGAATGAACAACTTCACCACGCGTTACTGGGCATTAAACCGCTGCTGATGTTCGCCAAGTGCGGCTTTTGCCAGGTTGGGGCGGGGTGCGGCCGTCGCCGTTGGGCTCAATCGGCCTGACTTGCATCGATGCGGGCCAGCGCGTTGCGCAGAATCTGGCCGGTGGCGTCCCGGTCGGGGTCGCGGCGCAGCAGCATTCCCTTGGCCACCGACAGCTTGTCGCCGTTGCGGCGGGGCAGAACGTGCAGGTGGATGTGGAACACGGTCTGGAAAGCGGCGCGGCCGTCGTTGACAGCGATGTTGGTGGCGTCGGCCAGTTCGGTGGTCCGCGCGGCCCGGGCGATGCGTTGGCCCAGGGTGACCATCCCGGCCAGGGTCTCCGGCGCGGTGTCGGTGAGATCGACGCTGTGCCGTTTGGGCAGCACCAGCGTGTGGCCGCGGGTGAACGGGCGGATGTCGAGGATGGCCAGGTAGTCGTCGTCTTCGTAGATCCGGATGGCCGGGGCTTCGCCGGCGACGATCGCACAGAACACGCAGGACATGTCGCCCACGGTACTGGCTGCTTCGCCATGGCCACGCCGAGACCATCCGGGGCCTGCCTCGAATCGCGGGATACGCTGCCGCGGTGAACGATCTCGCGTTCGCCGGCGCGGCGGCACAAGCGCGCATGCTGGCCGACGGTGAACTGACCGCGCCGGAGTTGCTCGAGGTCTACCTGGAGCGGATAGCGCGGCTGGACAGCCAGCTGCGGTGCTACCGCGTGGTGCTCGCCGATCAAGCTCGTTACGAGGCCGCCGCGGCGCAGGAGCGTCTGGACGCGGGCGAGCGGCTGCCGTTGCTCGGCGTGCCGGTGGCGATCAAAGACGACGTCGACGTCGCCGGGCAGGTGACGACGTTCGGCAGCGGCGGACACCGGCCCGCCGTCACCTCCGATGCCGAGGTGGTGCGCCGGTTGCGCGCCGCGGGTGCGGTGATCATCGGCAAGACCAATGTGCCCGAGCTGATGATGCTGCCCTACACCGAGTCGATGACCTTCGGCGCCACCCGCAACCCGTGGAACCCCACCCGCACCCCGGGCGGCAGTAGCGGGGGAAGCGCCGCCGCGGTCGCCGCCGGGTTGGCGTCGCTGGCTTTGGGATCCGACGGGGGCGGCTCGATTCGCATCCCGGCGACGTGGTGCGGGCTGTTCGGCTTGAAGCCGCAGCGCGACCGGGTGTCGTTGGAACCGCACGACGATGCCTGGTACGGGCTGAGCGTCAACGGCCCGATCGCGCGCACGGTGCTGGACGCGGCGGTGTTCCTGGATGCGACGTCGACGGTGGCCGGTCCCGAAGGGGAGTTCGTGACGGCGGCGGGCCGCAGCCCCGGCCGGTTGCGAATTGCGTTGAGCACCAAGGTGCCAACCCCGTTGCCGGTCCGGGTGGGCAAGGCGGAGCTGACGGCGGTCGAGCAGGCCGGTGCGCTGCTGCGCGACCTGGGCCATGACGTCATCAGGGCCGATCCCGAGTATCCGGCCTCGGCGATGTTCGCCAACTATCTGCCCCGATATCTGCGCGGTATCTGCGACGACGCGGACGCGCTGGCCCATCCGGAACGCCTGGAGGCGCGCACCCGCAACATCGCCCGTCTGGGTTCGTTCTTTTCGGACCGGCGGATGGAGGCGATCCGGGCCAACGAGGATGGGGTGGTCTCGCGGATCCAGGCGATCTTCGACGACGTCGACGTCGTCGTCACGCCCGGCACGGCGACGGGCCCGTCGCGCATCGGCGCCTATCAACGCCGCGGCGCGGTGTCGACGCTGCTGAGGGTCGGTCGATACGTTCCCTACCAACAGGTTTGGAACCTGACCGGGCAGCCCGCAGCGGTGGTGCCGTGGGACCTCGATGGCGACCGCCTGCCGTTGTCGGTCCAACTCGTCGGCAGGCCATACGACGAGGCGACGCTGCTGTCGCTGTCGGCGCAGATCGAAGCCGCCCGACCGTGGGCCCTGCGGCGACCGCCGGTGTCATAGCCGCCGCGCCGATTGGCCTAGTACTGCCGGCCACCAAACCCAGGATCAGTGTCCGGGCTCGCTCATCGACGACCGGCGGGAATCCCCGCAGCGGCGGTGTGTTCATCACCCCACATCCTGGCTGGCCCGCGTTGTAGGTTGACGAACGTGCAGGACGGGGCCGACCAGAACATCGACGATTTGCTCGAGGGGCTCGAGGGAACCGCGCGCACCGAGCGCGCCGAATTGGTGCGGTGGCTGCTCGAGCAGGGCATCACCACCGAGGAGATCCGCACCACCAATCCGCCCCTGCTGCTGGCCACCCGCCATCTGATCGGCGATGACGGCACCTACGTGTCCACCCGGGAGATCAGCGAGACCCACGGCATCGACCTGGGGCTGTTGCAGCGCGTGCAGCGCGCGATCGGCCTGGTTCGCGTGGACGACCCCGACGCGGTCGTTCACATGCGCGCCGACGGCGAAGCCGCCGCCTTCGCCCAGCGATTCGTCGAGCTGGGGCTGGATCCCGAGCAGGTGGTTCTCGTGGTTCGGGTACTGGCCGAAGGCCTGTCGCGGGCCGCCGAAGTCATGCGCTACACGGCGCTCTCGGCGATCATGCGGCCGGGTAACAGCGAGCTCGAAATCGCCAAGGCGTCAAAGGCTTTGGTGGGACAGATCGCGCCCATGCTCGGCCCGATGATCGAGCACATGTTGTTCATGCAGCTGCGCCACATGATGGAAACCGAGGCGATCAACGCCGCGGAGCGGGCCGCCGGCGAGCCGCTGCCCGGGGCGCGCCAGATCACCGTTGCCTTCGCGGATCTGGTCGGCTTCACCCGGATCGGTGAGGCGGTGTCGCCCGAGGAACTGGGACATCTGGCCAACCGGCTGGCCATCCTCGCCCGGGACATGACGGTGCCGCCGGTGCGGTTCATCAAGACCATCGGTGACGCGGTCATGTTCGTCTGCCCTGATCCGCTGCCGCTGCTCGACGTCATCGTCAAGCTCGTCGAGGCCGTCGACACCGACAACGACTTCCCCCGGCTGCGGGCCGGGGTGGCCTCCGGCATGGCGGTCAGCCGGGCCGGCGACTGGTTCGGCAGCCCGGTCAACGTGGCGAGCCGCGTCACCAACGTGGCGCGCCCGGGCACGGTCCTGGTCGCGGATTCGGTCTGGGACGTCATCGGCGACAGCGGTGAGTTCTCCGGTTCATTCGCCGGCGCCCGGCGCCTCAAGGGCATCAAGAACGAGGTGAAGCTCTTCCGCGTGCGGCGCGGCGACGGCGACTGACGGGCCCGCGCTGCCCGGGCGAGAAAGGTGCCCGACGCATGGGCAGGCCCGGTGCGACTCTAGGGGGCGTTTGACGACGTCTTATGCGTGTCCTACGCGGCCGGATTCCTACCCCGTGTTCCAGCGCTTCGAATTGGTCGCTTCCCGGGCCTGCTTCGCTAACCAAAATACGCCGACCAACAGCGCGGATCAACGGTTTTCCGGGGCCGTCCGCGTCGTGGAGAACCGCTTGCGACGGCGTGGCGACACCCGCCCACACGTCCGCGCCGGTGGGTCGTTTCGCTGCCGGTGAAAGGCGGTTCCCTGACAGGTGTAACGGTGTAATCATGTAATCATGAAAGCCCATCACACACAAAGGCGGTACGGCCGCCCCGGCGGCTGGCAGCAAGCCCAGCAACCCGACGCCAGCGACGCCGCGGAGTGGTTCGCCGGACGTCTCCCGGAAAGCTGGTTCGACGGCGACCCCACGGTGGTCGTCGACCGCGAAGAGATCACCGTCATCGGCAAGCTCCCGGACCCGGACAGCGCGGAAGGCGAAGCGAGCGAGGCTCGCGCGGCCGGACGGGCGTCGCGGTTCCGCGAGGACACCCGCTCGGAGCGCATGCGCATCGCCGACGAAGCGCAGGATCGCTACGGCCGCAAGGTCTCCTGGGGTGTCGAGGTCGCTTCCACGGCCGGCACCGAGCGAATCCTGTTCACCCACATCGCCGTACCGGTCATGACGCGGCTGAAGCAACCCGAACGCCAGGTGCTCGACACGCTGGTGGACGCCGGCGTCGCCCGGTCCCGCGCCGACGCTCTGGCCTGGTCGGTCAAGCTGGTCGGCGAGCACGCCGAAGAGTGGCTGGCCAAACTGCGCGGCGCCATGTCGGCCGTCGACGACCTACGCGCGCAGGGCCCCGATCTGCAGTCCTGACAAGGCCGTAGCGCCTCAGCCCTCGGGCTTCTCGCTGTCGATCTTGGCGACGATCTTGTCGGCGATCTGGGCGCCCTGATCGCTGATGTGGTACCCGCAGGCGTTGATGTCGACGACCACGTTGTTGGCCACGCTGAGCGCGCGCTGGCACTCCCAGCCGTCGGCGCCCTCCTGGGTGTCCATCAGCGTGATCTTCGGTGGACTGCCCTGAAGCTGCGCGAACGTCCACCGATAGGTCTTGCTCTTGTTGGTGACGGTCACCGTCTTGCCGGCGCAGCCTTTCCACTTGTCCGCGGAGGTCTGCACGAAACTCTTGGCCTTGTCGGCGGAGGGAAACAGCACCACGGCCTGGTTGACCCAGTGGTCGTAGTTGTCGCCCGCCTCCGAGGACACCAGGCCGCTGACCGCCGAGTAGCCGGTGCCCGCATAGACCGGGTCCTGCGTGGTGTACAGCGCCCCCTGGCAATCGGGCGCGGAGACCGTCACCGAGGAGCTGTCCGTCGACGTGATGGGTTTGCCCGGCTGCATCGACGACGAGCCCATCACACCGTTGATGTCGGCCGGGCCGAGCAGCAGGCCGCTGAGGCGTTCGGGGCCCAGCGGGGCGGCCTGCGGTGGTTCCGGCTTGGGGCGAACGACAAGCCAGATGCCGACCCCGGTCGCGATCACGACGAGCACCACGGCGACGGCCGCGATGATCGGCCAGATCGAGCGGTGCGGTTTGGGCGGGGGCTGACCCCAGGGCGTCGAACTGGTGAACTGGGGCGGCGCGCCCCAGTTGGCATTGGTGCCTTGGTAATACGGCTGACCGGCCGCCGGGATCGGCCCGCTGGTCGGGGTCCACGCCTGACCGCCGTGCGCCGGTATCGGACCGGAACTGGGGGCCGACGGCGGGTCGAACGGCGACGGCGGCGGGGTGTTGAACGTCGGCCCGAACGGCTGCGGGGGTGCCGCGGCGGCGTGGGCTCCCGCGCCGGGGTAGTCGGCGGCGGGCAGTGCGGCTTCCTGGCTGCGGCGCAAGATGGTGGCGGCGCGGTCCTGGTCGGGGTTGCTCAACGCTTCCTTGGCGGCCAGGGCCAGATCACCCGCGCTGGCGTAGCGATCCTCCGGCTTCTTGGCCATGCCGCGGGCGATCACCACGTCGAAGGCCTTCGGGACCCCCGGGCGCTGCGCGCTGGGCGCGGGAATTGGGTCCATCATGTGAGCGGAGACCAGCACCCCGGCGCTGTCGGCGCGGTAGGGCGGCGTCCCGGTCAGGCACTCGAACAGCACGCAGGCCAGCGCGTAGATGTCGGCGCGATAGGTGACTTCCGCGTCCGAAAACCGTTCTGGCGCCATGTATTTCCAGGTTCCGACCGCGGTGCCGAGCTGCGTCAGCTTCTCGTCGGTGGTGGCGCTGGCGATGCCGAAGTCGACCAGGTAGGCGAAGTCGTCACGGGTGATGAGAATGTTCTGCGGTTTGATGTCGCGGTGCATCACCCCGGCGGCGTGCGCGGCATCGAGCGCCGACGCGATCTGGGTGATGATGGCGACCGCGCGCGGTGGAGTCAGCGGGCCGAAGCGTTTGAGCACGCTGTCCAGGTCGGTGCCCTCGACCAAGCGCATCTCGAGGAACATCTGGCCGTCGATTTCGCCGTAGTCGTGCACCGGCACCACGTGCGGTTCCTGCAAACGACCGGCGGTGCGGGCTTCGCGTTTCAACCGCTCGCGAAACACCGGGTCCCGGCTGAAGCTTTCGGACAGGAGTTTGACCGCGACCGTCCACTCTTTGACGGTGTGTTCGGCCTCGTAGACCTCACCCATCCCACCGCGGCCCAGCAGCCGCTTTAGGTGGTAGGGGCCAAACATCGACCCCGCCCGTGAGGACTGCTCGTCACTCATTCCTCATCCTTCCAACCCAACCCCTAGCCTGCCGGTCTCTTTCGAGACTTTGCGGGCAGGCACACGATCGCAACCCGTGACTGAGCAATCATGACGGTAAGCGCGCAGGCGTCCCACCGCACGATAACGGGAACAATCGCCGCGCGTGTCAGCGCGGGTCGGCTCACCGTGCTCTCAGGCCTCGTCTTCGTGGTCAGCGGCGACCTGGAAGGTGAATTCGTGGTCGCAGATCCGCACGCGGTCGCCGTCCCGCAGGGTGGCTGCGGAACGGATCCGTTGCTCCCGCACGTGCACGCCGTTCGAGGACCGCAGGTCGTCGATGATGTAACCGTTTCCGGTGTCGACGATGACGGCATGATGCCGGCTGACCTTGGGGGAGTCGAGCACGATGTCGTTGTCGCCAAGCCGCCCAATGGTTGTCGATCCCCGCAGCGGATAACTGCGTCCGGACACCTCGTGCAGATAAGCGGCCACCTTGTCGTCGGTCGGGTAGTGCTCGAGCACGGTGATCGCGACCGCCGCGGTCGTCATGGCGTTCTTCTTCACGTCCAGCGGCTCTTGGCGCAGGATCTGGTCGTTGAGGGCGCGCAGGTTCTGGCCGGGGTCGATCCCGAGGTCATCGGCCAGCGATTTCTGCACGCGCCGATAGGCCGCCAACGCGTCGGATTGGCGGTCGGCGAGGTAGTAGGCGGTCATCAATTGGGCCCACAGCTGCTCGCGGTAAGGATGCTCGGCCGTCAGGGCTTCCAGTTCGGTGATCACGGTAAAGGCGCGTCCGCAGGCAATTTCGGCCTCGGCCTGCGCGGTGTGAGCCAGGATCTTCTCCTCGACCAGCGACGCGGTGAAGGCGTCGACGAAGCGAAGGCCGTCCAGGTCCTCGAGCACCGGGCCGCGCCATTCGGCCAGGGCGGCCGACAGGTGCTGACTGGCCTGCTCGAACCGGCCGGCGGCCGCCGCCTGCACGCCGGCGGTCTTTTCGGCGATGAACCGGCCCAGATCGCAACGGTCGTTGGCGACGTTGAGCCGGTAACCCGGCGGTGCCGCGACCAGCACCGTGCGCGGGTCGATGCCGGCACCGGTCAGCAACTTTCGCAGGTTGGACACGTAGGAGTGGATGCTGGCCCGCGCCCCCGACGGTGGCGACTCGTCCCACAGGGCCGTGATGAGCCGGTCGACGCCGACCGGGTTGTTGCGGTTCATCAGCAGCATCGCCAGCACCGCCCGCTGTTTGGGTGTGCCCAGCGGCACCAGGGTGCCGTCGACGCTCATCTCCAACGGTCCGAGCAGACCGAATTCGAGACGCTTGTCCGCCATCCCGCCTACCAGCCTTTCCGCGTCCGCGGCGTCGGATGCCCTGAGCTCACCATTGTGATTGTGACGCCAAGCGGGCGGATTCGTTACGAATCACGAGAAACCGTCGAGCTCGGACGGCATGTCGTCCAACCATGGCCCCAGCGCGGCGCCGCACCCGGGGCCGGGGGCTGAAATGTGTTCGCACCCAGGGCGATAGTGGGTGCGTCGCACGAATTGAATTGCACCGCCGCCACATATCGGCCACGCGAAACGCGCTCCGCTCGGTTGCGCGCCGCGTGAACCGAATCCCCGGCGGCGACTAGGTGGTGACGACCATCAACTCGTTGCTGGTGTCCCAGGACTCGACGAACAGCTTGATCGGGATTTGCTCGTTGCGGCCTTCGGGTGTGCCGCTGTCGTTGAGGTGGACGATGCCGGCGACGGTGTCGACGCCGGTCACCACCACGGCGTGGTTGGACTCCGGGCGGCCGTCCTTGCCCTTGTCTTCGACGGGCTGGTGCCAGATCAGCTCGGCGTTGAGGCTGACGATCACCTTGTGACCGCCGCCGAGCGCCCGCTCGAGAGCGGCCATTCCGGCCGGGGTGCCGGTTTGCGCGGCGTCGTCCTTGTCGCTGAGGACGGCGCCGATCTTGTACTGGGCGAGCAACTCGGGGATGTCCGCCGTGTTCGCGCCCATTCCGGATTCCGGGTTGCCGGTGGCGGCGGGCTTGGTGTAAATCGAGCCGGGATGCGCCATGCTGGGCGTCGATTGGGCCTTGGCGATGATGTCGTGCTCCGAGGGAGCCACGCCGGTGATCTCGCCGATGACATCGGCACTCGACATCAGCACGCAGTCGTCGTACTGCTGCTGGCGCCAGAATTGGGCGGCGGCGGTCGGGTCCCCGTAGGTGAGTTGGGACGCTGCGGCTCCGGCCGGGGCCGCCACACCGAGCGCGACCGCGCCGGCGGCCACCGCGAGGGTCAGGGTCTTGGTGATGTTGGCGGTCGTCATGGTGTGCCTCTTCTCGTCTCTGGCCGCGTGGGTCGGGGCTGGGCGGGTGTTGAGAAGAGCTTCGAACGTGCGCCTGTTGGACTTCTCTACGAATCCTTGGAGCCGTGCGGGGCGTCGGCTCCCACGGCCGATGGGGGATTCCGACTTTCGAAATCCCCCATGGTGGGTCGTTATTCGCCTAGGCGGGCTGACCGGAGAATTGCGGGCAATAGGCCTGGGTGGCCGCCAAGACCACGTGGGCCGCCTGCGGCGGCGTCAGGCTGGTGTGCCGGAAGATGTCGACGGTGACCGCGGTGGGCGTCTGGCCGGCGGCGAGTTCGGTGCAGACCTGGTGGCCCGTCTGCACGGCGGCTTGGGTGGACGGGAAAGTGACGCCGAGGCTTTGCATCTGGCCCAGGAACGCCGCGTCGGCGGTCTGCACGGAGCTCGCTGCGGCCGTGCCGGCGAAGCCGACGGCGGCGAGTCCGATGGCGGCGGTGCCGATTGCGGTGGTGGCCATCTTTGTGATGCGGCGGGAGAACATTGCTGCCACCCCTTTCAGGTGCGTTACTGAGTAGGACGATCCCAGCGTCGCGTTTGTTCCTTGGTGTCTTCTCAATAACTTCTTGGTAGCGATCGCGGCCGCTTATCAATGCGCCCGCCAGGCGCTTATGCCTGTGTCATCTCGTAATACGTGCCGCGCCGGGCGAGTAGTTCAGTGTGATTGCCCTGTTCGACGATCCGCCCGGCCTCGACCACCACGATGCGGTCCGCGTCGCGGATCGTCGAAAGTCGGTGCGCGATAATGAAACTCGTGCGATCGCGGCGCAGTTCACACATCGCGTGCTGGATGAGGGCCTCGGTGCGGGTGTCGACCGAGCTGGTCGCCTCGTCCAGGATCAACAGTTGTGGGCGGGAAAGAAACGCGCGCGCGATGGTGATGAGCTGCTTCTCGCCGGCGCTGATGTTGCCTCCGTCACCGCTGATCCGGGTCTGGTAGCCCGCCGGCAGCGTCCGGACGAACGGGTCGACGTAGGCGGCCTTGGCGGCGTCGAGCACCTCGTCCTCACCGGCGTCCGGGCGTCCATAGGCGATGTTCTCCGCGATCGTCCCGTCGAACAGCCAGGTGTCCTGCAGCACCATGCCGATCCGCGACCGCAGCGACCGGCGGTCCAGCGTGCTGATGTCGACCCCGTCGAGCAGGATCTGTCCCGCGTCGACGTCATAGAACCGCATCAGCAGGTTCACCAGCGTGGTTTTGCCCGCTCCCGTCGGCCCGACGATCGCCACCGTGCTTCCCGGTTCGGCCACCATGGACAGGTCCTCGATTACCGGGGTGCCCGGGCGGTAGGCGAAGCTCACGTGGGCGAACTCGACGCGTCCACCGGGCCGCGGGGGGGTGCCGGCCCGCAGGGCAGGCACAGGATCCGGCGCCTCCTCGGGCTCGTCGAGCAGCGCGAAAATCCGCTCGGCGCTGGCCACCCCGGATTGCAGGGTGTTGTACATGCCGGCGAGCTGGCTCAGTGGCGAGTTGAACTGCCGCACATATTGAATGAACGCCTGGATATTGCCCAGGGTGATGTGGCCGGTGGCCACCTGCAGGCCGCCCACCACCGCGACGGCGACGTAGCCGAGATTGCCGATGAACGTCGTCGCCGGTGCCACCAGCCCGGAGAAGAATTGAGCGCCGAAACTGGCCCGGTAGACGTCGTCGTTGAGGGTGCGGAACTGCTCGCGCGCCGCCGCCTGGTGGCCGAACGTCGTGACCACCGTGAAACCGCTGTAGGTCTCCTCGATGTGGGCGTTCAGGCGGCCGATGCTGGTCCACTGCGCGACGAACAGGCGGTGGGAGCGTCGCGCGATCGCCCGCGTCGCCAACAGCGACAGCGGCACCGTCAGCACGGTGATCACCACCAGCAGCGGCGAGATGGACAGCATCATCGCCAGCACCGCCACCACGGTCAGGACCGATGTCAGCAGCTGGCTGATCGTCATCGCCAGCGACGATTGGATGTTGTCGACGTCGTTGGTGACCCGGCTCAGCAACTCCCCGCGCTGACGTCCATCGAAGTAGGACAACGGCAGCCGGTGGATTTTGTCCTCGACATCGGAACGTAAGCCCACCATGGTGCGCTGCACGGTGGCGTTGAGCAGTCGCGCCTGTATCCAAATCAGCAGCGCCGAAACGAGATAGAGGGCCAGCGCCAGCGTCAGCGTTCGTGCGACCGCCCCGAAGTCGACGCCGTGACCCGGGACCACGTTCATCCCGGACAGCAAGTCGGCGAAGGTGTCGGCGCCTCGGCCGCGTGCGGCGGCGACGGCCTGGGCCTTGGTCATCCCGGCGGGCAGCTGGCGCCCGATGACGCCGTTGAACAGCAAGTCGGTGGCGTGCCCCAGGATTCGCGGGACGATCACCCCGATCGCCGTGCCGGTGATACCCAAGCTGATCACCGCGATGCACAGCCGTCGTTGCGGCGCAAGCCGTTTCACCAGGCGGGCGGCCGAACCCCAGAAGTCGCGCGACCGGGTTGCGGGGGCCGTCCGGTTGGCGGCCTGGGTGGCCGCGGCGGTCACGGTGGGCCCCCGGCTCGTCCGGTTCGCACCGCGCCGGCCGACTGCGAGTCGGCGAATTCGGCGTAGGTGGCGCAATCGACGAGCAGCGATTCGTGGGTGCCCGCGCCCACCAGCTTCCCGTTGTCGATCACGATTACCTGGTCGGCCGTGGATGCGATCGAAATGCGTTGTGTGACAACGATGACGGTGGCATCACCGGAGGTCTCCCGTAGCGAGGTGCGGACCCGCGCGTCGGTGCGCTCGTCGAGCGCGGCGAACGAGTCGTCGAACAAATAGATTGCCGGACGGCGGATGACCGCCCGGGCGATGGCGAGTCGCTGCCGTTGCCCGCCCGAGAAGTTGATACCGCCCTGGGCCACCCGCATCTGCAGCCCGTCATCGTGGGCCCGCACGAAATCGTCGGCGGCGGCCACCCGCAACGCCTCCCACATCTGATCGTCGGTAGGGACCTGATGCGGGGCGGCGCCGTAGCGCAGGTTGTCCGCGACCGTCCCGGAAAACAGGTAGCCGCGCTGGGGAACCAGCCCGATGGCCGACCACAGCCGCTCGGTCCGGTATTCGCGGACGTCGATGCCGTCGATCGAGACGGCGCCGCCGGTCACGTCGTAGAGCCGGCAGATCAGCGAGACCAGCGTCGACTTGCCCGAACCGGTGCTGCCGACGATGGCGGTGGTGGTTCCGGGCGCCGCGGTCAGCGAAATGCCTTGCAGCACTGGGCGATCGGCGCCCGGATAGGTGAAGGTCGCGCCGTGCAGCCGCACGACTCCGGTGATGGCGCCGCGCGGGGACCGCGGGCTCGGGGGGTCGGTCACCGCCGGCCGGGTGGCGAGCACCTCGGTGATCCGCTCGGCGCACACCGAGGCGCGCGGCAACACCACCAGCGTCATCGTCGCCATCAACACCGCCATCAGGATCTGGGTGAAGTAGGCCAGGAAGGCGGTCAGCGAACCGACCTGCATCTGGCCGCGGTCGATGCGCAACCCGCCGAACCAGATCAGCGCGACGCTGGACACGTTGATGGTCAGCGTGGTCACCGGCAGCATCAACGCTTGCCAGTTGCCCGCGGTCAGTGCGGTGTTCGACAGCGCGGTGTTGGCGCGGGCGAAGCGGTCTCGTTCGAAACCTTCCCGCGCGAACGCGCGGACCACCCGGACGCCGGCCAGCTGGTCGCGCAGCACCCGGTTGATGCCGTCGATCAGGCCCTGCATCCGGCGGAACAGGGGCAGCATGTGCGACATCACCCAGTAGTTGGCTACCGCCATGATCGGCACGCTGACCAGCAGCAGCCACGTCAGCGCGGCCTCCTGGCGGATGGCCATGAAGATCCCGCCGAGGCACATGATCGGGGCGGTCACCAGCACCGTGGCGCTTATTTGGACCAGGTACTGGATTTGCCGCACGTCGTTGGTGCTGCGTGTCAGCAGCGTCGGCGCCCCGAATCGGGCGGTCTCGCGTTCGGAGAAGGAGGTGACGTGCTCGAAGATGGCGGCGCGCAGGTCGCGACCGAAGCCCATCCCGGTGCGCGAGCCGACATAGATCGCCCCGACCGAGCACAGCACCTGCAATGCGGTGACCCCGAGCATGACCATGCCGAGCCGAACGATGGTGGTGGTGTCACCCTTGGCCACGCCCTCGTCGATGATGGCGGCGTTGACGGTCGGCAGGTACAGCGACGCGAGGTTGCCGATCAGCTGCAGCACCATCAGCACCGCCACCAGCCGTCGGTACGGCTGGATGTACTGGCGCAGCAGTGCCAGGAGCATGGGCTAACTGTCGCACACCGTCCGCGCGGCCGTGCCCGGCAACCGCCGGACGGTCCAGGTCCGCACCCCACTTGTTGCGGCCCCGAAATACCTGCTCAGGCGCGTCGGTGGTTGACCCGCTGGGCTGCCGCTACAGTGCATCGTGTGGACCAGCAGCGGGCGGAGCGGAAGCAGGGTAGCGGTGCGGCGTAGCACGAGGGCGCTGGCTCTCGTGGCGTCAGCAGTGACGATCCTGATCCCCGCGGCTGCGGGCTGCTCCGATTCCGGCGGCAACAAACCGGGCGCTACGTCGTCGTCGACGCCGCAGAACGGCCAGGGCAGCCACGGTGCGATGTTCCCGCAGTGCGGCGGGATCAGCGACCAGACCGTAGCGGAGCTCACCAAGGTCACCGGGCTGATCAACACCGCCCGCAACTCAGTGGGGTGCCAGTGGCTCGCCGGTGGTGGCATCCTGGGGCCGCACTTCTCCTTCTCCTGGTATCGCGGCAGCCCCATCGGTCGCGAACGCAAGACCGAGGAGCTTTCGCGGGCCAGCGTCGATGACATCAACATCAACGGCCATAGCGGTTTCATCGCCATCGGCAACGAGCCCAACCTGGGTGACTCGTTGTGTGAGGTGGGCATCCAGTTTCAGGACGACTTCATCGAGTGGTCAATCAGTTTCAGTCAGAAGCCGTTTCCGCCGCCATGCGACATAGCGAAGGAACTCGCTCGTCAGTCGATTGCGAATTCGAAATGATGGCCTCGACGCGTTCCCGGGCCGGCAGGACCGCGGTTGCCGCCGCGATCGTGGTGATCGCCGCGCTGTTGGTGTTGACGGGGTGTTCCCGCTCGATCGGGGGCAACGCGGTCAAGGCGGGCGGCAATGTGCCCCGCAACAACAACTCTCAGCAGCAGTACCCGAACCTGCTCAAGGAATGTGAGGTCTTGACCAGCGACATCCTGGCCAAGACGGTGGGCGCCGACCCGCTCGACATTCAGAGCACCTTCGTCGGTGCGATCTGCCGCTGGCAGGCGGCCAATCCGGCCGGGTTGATCGACATCACCCGGTTCTGGTTCGAGCAGGGCAGCCTGTCCAACGAGCGCAAGGTCGCGGAATTTCTGAAGTACAAGATCGAGACCCGGTCGATCGCCGGGATCGACTCGATCGTGATGCGGCCCGACGACGCGAACGGTGCGTGCGGCGTGGCCAGCGACGCCGCCGGGGTGGTCGGATGGTGGGTCAACCCGCAGGCGCCGGGCATCGATGCGTGCGGTCAGGCCATCAAGCTGATGGAGCTGACGCTGGCCACCAACTCCTGATCCGGGCAATCGAGGCTCAGCGCGGCACCTCGAAGTCGATCAGCGTCGCCACGCCGAGTTCGACCTCTTTCCACGCGCCCGGCACGGTGAGCACCGCGATCGCCGACGTTGGAAACTTGGCCGAAATTCGTTCGGCGGCAGCGGTATTCGTACGTCCGGCGCCGCCCAGCCCCAGCGCCAGGGCCGACATCGTCGGCTCGTGTCCGATGACCAGTAGCGTGCCGACGGCGTCGTCCACCGTGTTGATCTCGTCGATCAGCGTGCCGGGAGTGCTCGCGTAGAGGCGCTCGCTGTATCGCACCGGCGCATCGATGCCGGTGTTGAGCAGCGTCTCGCGGGTGCGCGTCGCCGTGGAGCACAGCACGCCGTCGATGGCGGGCGCGTTGGCGCGCAGCCAGTCGCCGGCCAGCCCGGCTTGGCGGATGCCGCGGGGCGCCAGCGGCCGGTCGTGGTCGTCGACGCCCGGCGGGTAATCGGACTTCGCGTGCCGCATCAGCAGCAGGGTGCGCTGGTCAGTCACGAGCAATCAGATTAATCAGTGCGGCGGCAGACCGTCGCCATCACCCAGCAGTTTTTCGGGGTGGTGGAAGGTGTTGGTGCGGGGTTGGCCGGTGTCGAGGTGTGGGGGTGGTTTCCATTGGGTGTC
>NZ_LZLL01000117.1:0-556 GCF_001669335.1 Mycobacterium sp. 1245852.3
CCGCATCCTGAAGATCATCCCCATCGAGCGGTCCAGTCTGCGGCGGCTGCCCGGCGTGGTCGACGCCGTCGCCCGCCGGCTGCGCGCCGGTCAGACGGTGGTGGCCTTCCCGGAGGGCACCACCTGGTGCGGAGTGTCCGGCGACGATGCCGGTCGGGACACGGCCGGAAAAGAAGCCGGACAATCGCATCAAGGCCGCGGCGCCTTCTACCCGGCGATGTTCCAGGCCGCGATCGATGCCGCCCGCCCGGTGCAGCCCGTGCGGCTGACCTATCACCACGTCGACGGCAGCCCCTCGACGGTGCCGGCCTTCGTCGGCGACGAGACCCTGCTGAGCTCCATTCGGCGGCTGCTCGTCGTGCCGCGCACGCTGGCGCGGGTGCGCGTCGAGTCCCTGCAGCTCCCGGGGACCGACCGGCGCGCCCTGGCCCACCGCTGCCAGTCCGCGGTGGGCGGCGGAACCGCCCGGCGCGCTGGTCACGGGCACGTGCTGGTGGCCTGAGCAAACGGGCGGGCCGGTATCGTGGTTCGCGTCATGGTCTACCTCGAGCCCGGC
>NZ_LZLL01000118.1:0-522 GCF_001669335.1 Mycobacterium sp. 1245852.3
CACCGTCCCGACCGGCTTGCCCTGCTGCAGGATCGCGGCGGCGGCCGACCAGCGCGCCAAGAGGGTCTGCAGGTCGGTCCGGCCCGCGCCCTCGGCCAGCGAGAACGACATGAACATGGCGTAACGCTGTGGGGGCGTGTCGATTCCACCCTGGTGCGGCTGACCGTAGAAGGGGTAGCTGCGGCGCAGATCGACGGTGTCGTCGTCGTCACCACGCTGTCCCGCCGCCATGGCGTGGCCGGCGAAGCCGCCACCCATGGCACCGATGGCGGCACCGCCGAGCCCGGCCAGCATGGCGCCGCCGAGCGCGCGCCGGCGCGATACCGTGGCGGAGTCCGCCGGTGCCCCAGCGTCGTTCGTGGCGCCGTCGGAGGGTGGGGAGATGTCGTCGGTCACGATCAACCGGCCGTAACGACTTTTTGGGCGACGGTCGACAGGCTCTGGTGCAGCAGGCCTACGCCTCACTACGGCCGGGCCTGGAAAAGATCGATGCCAACCTGGTCCGCCAGATCGATCAGCAGT
>NZ_LZLL01000119.1:0-28778 GCF_001669335.1 Mycobacterium sp. 1245852.3
CAGCTGCGACGCTTCCAGCATTATCAAGGTGAGCCGCTGGGCGCATTCACCGGCTGGCGCCCGCAGTATCCGGTCACCCAGTGGGTGGTGACCAAGTGACCGTGTATTTCATCGGCGCCGGCCCGGGCGCGGCCGACCTCATCACCGTGCGCGGTCAGCGGCTCCTGCGATCCTGCCCGGTGTGCTTGTACGCCGGATCGATCATGCCCGACGTCCTGCTTGCCCTCTGCCCGCCCGACGCGAAAGTCGTTGACACCGGCCCACTGACGCTCGAGCAGATCATCACCGAACTCAGCGAAGCGCACGCCGCCGGCCACGACGTGGCGCGCCTGCATTCCGGTGACCCGTCGCTGTACAGCGCGCTCGCCGAGCAGTGCCGCCGGCTCGACGCCCTGGGCATCGACTACGAAATCGTGCCCGGGGTTCCGGCTTTCGCCGCCGCGGCGGCCGCGCTGAAGCGCGAGCTCACCGTCCCGGGGGTGGCGCAGACGGTGACGCTGACCCGGGTGGCGACCCTGTCGACGGCCATGCCGCCCGGCGAAGACCTGAAGACCCTGGCCCGGTCCGGCGCGACCCTAGTCCTGCATCTGGCCGCCGCCCAGATCGACACCATCGTTCCGCAACTGCTCGAAGGCGGCTACCGCGCCGAGACACCCGCGGCCGTCGTGGCTTTCGCCAGCTGGCCGCAAGAGGCGGTGCTGCGCGGCACGCTGGCCGACATCGCCGAGCAGATGCATCGGACCGGCATCACCAAGACCGCGGTGATCGTCGTCGGCGACGCGCTGACCGCCGGGGGATTCACCGACAGCTACCTGTACTCGACCGGGCGGGCGCGGGGGAGCCGGCACTGATGCGGGTCCTGCTGCTCGGCGGCACCGGTGAGGCGCGCGCCCTGGCCAAAGCGCTGCATCCGCGCATCGACATCGTCAGCTCCCTGGCCGGCCGGGTGCCCGACCCTGCCCTGCCGGTCGGACCGGTGCGCATCGGGGGGTTCGGCGGCGTCGACGGGCTACGGCGCTGGCTGCACGACGAACGCATCGACGCCGTCGTCGACGCCACCCACCCGTTCGCGGCCACCATGACGGCGCATGCCGCCACCGCTTGCGCCGAATTGCGGATACCTCACCTGATCCTGGCGCGCCCCGCCTGGGACCCGGGCCCCGCTATCGTCGTCGATTCGGACACCGATGCCGCTGAAACCGTTGCCCGGCAAGGCTATTCGCGGGTGTTTCTGACCACCGGGCGCTCGGGCGTGTGGGCCTTTGCCGGCAGCGACGCGTGGTTTCTGATCCGTGCGGTCACCGACCCCGACCCTTCGGCATTGCCGCGCCGTCACCGGGTGGTGCTCTCCCGCGGACCGTATGGCTACGACGACGAGTTCGCGCTGCTGCGTGACCACCGCATCGACGCGCTGGTCACCAAGAACAGCGGCGGGGACATGACCCGCGCGAAGCTGGATGCCGCGGCGGCGCTGAACGTTGCGGTGGTGATGGTGGCGCGCCCGCCGCTACCGGCCGGCGTGTCGACCGTCGGCACGGTGGCCGAGGCCGCCGAATGGGTTGGCGCGCTAGCTGGTTCGCGCTAGCCGGTTAGGTGGCCGCGCTCGCCGTCGGCCAGCAGCGCGTCGCGGGCGCGCGCGACGCGGGAACGAATGGTGCCCACCGGGCAACCGCAGACCGCGGCGGCGTCGGCGTAGGGCAGGCCGAGCAGTTGGGTGAGCAAAAGCGCTTCGCGCTGTTCGGCGTTGAGGTTGGCGATCATGGTGGTCACCTCGACCAGGTCCTCGAACCCGCGGGCGTGCCGGTCCGCGCGCACCACGTGCTCGGGATCGGCACCCATGGCCGCGCGGGGCCGCGACTGCAGGTGGCGAATGTGGTCGGCCACCACGCGGCGCGCGATCGAGAGCAGCCAGGTCCGCGCGCTCGAACGCCCGGAGAACCGCTCGATGGCGCCGATGGCGCGCAGAAAGGTCTCTTGGGTCAGATCGTCGGCGCTGCCCGAATCTGAGAGATAGGCGACGAACCGCCACACGTCTTGCTGGGTGGCCTTGATGAACGACTCGAGCGCTCGCGCGTTTCCGCGCGCGGCTGACAACGCGAGCTCGGTTACGGCCTCGTCATCGCTCGGCGCGATCATGCCCAACCACCTTTGTTGTGCGAGTTTTCCGATTCTACGACGGCCCGTCGTAGACGATGCGGTGGGGTCGATGGCGGCATGGTTGATGGGCCGCAGATGCCCACGCCGCCGACCGCTGGGTGAGTCCGCCGCCCAGGCGGGAAAGTGTGCGTCGTCCGAAGCATCCGAGCCGCGCCGGCGGTGCGAGCCCACCCGTTCCCGCGCCACCAGCAACGCAAACGCCAAGCCCAACAACAGGGGCATGTGGCTGGCGATGCGGGTGGCGGTCACCTCGCCGGCGAAGGCGTCGACGATGACATAGCCCAGCAGCGCAACGGAATAGACACCGGTGATGGCCGCCACTCCCGAGGCCGAGGCGGGCCAGACACCGGCCGCGATCATCGCCAGACCCAACGCCAGCAACCAGGCCGTCGACTCGTGCATCAGGTGCTCACCGGACATCGCGCCGTGCATATGCTCGGACACCATGCCGAAATCGATTCCGCTGATTTGGGCGGCGGCGATCGCCACCTGGAAAAGGCCGACCGCGATCAGGCCCCAGCGCCGGTAGTGCGACCGCAGCCAGCGCATCCGGGCCTGATGTCCGGTGGCCTGCTCGCCGATGCTCGCCATGATCTTGTCGACCAGGTCGGGACCCTCGCCGGGCGTCACCGAAGCCAGCCGGCGCGTCTGCACCGCCGCCCCGATCAACCAGGAGCGGCAGCTGCGGCAGGATTCGAGGTGGGCGTCGACTTGCTGCGCGAGGACTTGGGGACGCTCGCCGTCCAATCGAGCCGACAGCGCTTCGCGCGCAATCTCACACCGCATCCCTGCATCGTTGCGCATGGCCCGGCCCCGCGCAAAGACTCGCCACATTTGGCCCCGGAACGAAATTGCGGGGAACTAAACGGCGGCGGTAACCGACCTCTGGTCGTACGCATCGCCAGCCCACCCACGAGATGCACCGAAGAGGTATTCGTGTCCTTGCCCGAAGGCCCCCGACGATGACCGCCCCGATCTGGATCGCGTTTCCGCCCGAAGTGCACTCGACACTGCTCAGTAGCGGCCCCGGCCCCGCGCCGCTGCTGGCCGCCGCCACCGCGTGGACGTCGCTGAGCACCGACTACGCGACCGCGGCAGCCGAGCTCAGCGGAGTGCTGGGGGCGGTGCAGGCGGGCTCGTGGGACGGCCCCAGCGCGGACCAGTACGTGGCCGCACACGCCCCCTATCAGGCCTGGCTGCTGGAAAGCGCGGCCAAGAGCACGACGGCCGCGGCCCTGCACGAGACCGCGGCCACCGCCTACACCACCGCCCTGGCCGCCATGCCGACGCTGGGCGAGCTCGCTGCCAACCATGCCGTGCACGGGGCGTTGGTCGCCACGAACTTCTTCGGGATCAACACCATTCCGATCGCCGTCAACGAGGCCGACTACGCGCGGATGTGGGTGCAGGCCGCCACGACGATGACCACCTACCAGGCCGTCAGCGAATCGGCGCTGGCGGCGGTCCCCGCGACGACGCCCGCGCCGACCATCGTCGTACCGGGCGGCGAGGCCGCCACCGCCGGCGTCGCGGCGGTACAGGCGGCCGCCGTCGCGCCGGCCGCGAGTTCGGGCTCCAACCTCAACAACGCCGACACCTCGAGCGCCCAGCAGCAGGCGGCGACGCAGACCTATCCGTCGTGGATGGACCAGCTCACCCAGTGGCTGCAGCAGTACACCCAGAACTTCGCGTGGCCGGTGTCCAAGGACCTCAACCCCGGTGGGTGGCCGTTCCCGCCGGTGCCGTGGGTCAACAGCCTCGCCTCGTTCTTCGGCCAGTTGGGGCTCTCGCCGGCCCTGTCGACCGCGCTGGGCTGGGCCATCTTCCACACGCTGATGATCTTCTGGCCGTTCATTCAGCTCGCGATCCAGATGGCGGTGGTGCTCGCCCCGGTTGTCGTGGCCGCCATCGGCGCGGCCGCCGCGGGCGGGGTGGCCGCGGCGGTCACCGCGATCAGCGTCGCGGTCCCGCTCTCGACGCCCGCGCCCCTGCCGGCGGTCGCGGCGGCGCCCGCGCCGGTCATCGCCCCGACGCCGACGATCGCCACCGCGCCGGCGAGCGTGAGCCACGTGCCCACCCCGTCCACCGCGCCCGCGACGACCGTTGCCGGATCGGCGGGCGGGGGACCGGTGGGCGGCGGACCCGGTGTCGGCTTCGGTCCCACGGCGACCGACGGCATCGGAGCGAACGCGTTCAACGCCCTGTACGCCGTGGGGCTTTCGGGACTGTCGGCGCGCGGCAGCGCGAGCAGCCGGTCTCGGCGCAAGTCGGAGGAACCGTCGTCCGACGACCTCGACACGCCCGCCGCCGCGGCCGCGGCCGCCGAGGCCAAGAAGAAGGCGCGGGCCCGCCGGCGTCGCGGCGGCACCGCCACCGAGCGCGCCTACCGCTATGAGTTCATGGAGATGGACGGGGGGACGACCCCGGCCGCCGACGCCGGAGACCCGTACGCCCCCCGCCCTTCCGAGGACAGTGCGGGACCGCTCGGATTCGCCGGCGCCGCAACCAAACCCGATGCCGCGCAGGCCACCGGGCTGGCCACGCTGACGCGCGACGGGCTGAGTGACGGCCCCACCCTGCCGATGATGCCGAGCACCTGGGATCGCGACTAGCCGGCGTTTCAGGCCTGGTAACGCCGCGGTGTGAAGACCCGGTCGGTGGAATCGTGTGAGTACCACTGGGTTTGGGACGACCCGACGATCAGCAGGCAGCGCATGTCGATCTCGGTGGGCTCGAGATCGGCCAGCCTGACCACGCGGACGTCTTCGTCCGGGCCGGAGACGTTGCGGCCGACCACCACCGGGGTGCCGGGTTCGCGGTGGGCCAGCAAGATGTCGCGCATCGCCCCGACCTGCCAGGTCCGCGACTTGGAAGCCGGGTTGTAGATGGCCAGCACCAGGTCGGCGGCCGCGGCGGCCTGCAGTCGCGCGGAGATCACCTCCCACGGCTTGAGGCGGTCCGACAGCGAGATCACCGCGTAGTCATGCCCCAAGGGCGCGCCGACCCGGCTGGCGACGGCCTGGGCCGCTGTCATCGCCGGAATCACCCGCACCTGCACGCCCGGCCATTCCTTGGCCTCTTCCAGCACCGCCGTCGCCATCGCGAACACGCCCGGGTCGCCCGAGGACACCACCGCCACGGCGCGGCCCTGTTCGGCCAGCGCGCAGGCCAGGCGGGCCCGCTCGGGCTCGTCACGGTTATCGCTGGGGTGACGCTGCTGGCCGTCGCGCGCCGGGACGCGGCTCAGGTAGCCGCCGTAGCCGATCAGGTCGGTCGCCGCCGCGAGCTCGCGGCGGGTCTGCGGCGTCATCCAATCCATGTCGCCGGGGCCCAGACCCACCACCGTGACGCTGCCGACGGCGGCAGCGCGCCGGCCGCGCTGCCCGCCCGGCAGGATGGCCAGTGAGAAGTACGGGACGCCGGCCTCGTCGACGTCGGCGGCGGGCAGGATGCGTTGCGAAGCGGTGCTGGCCCGCTCCACATAGAACGCGTCGTCAAGTTGTCCTGACGCCGAAAGAGCTTCCCGCACAGCGTGATACGAACGGCCGAGCTTGAGCACAACGGCGGCGTCGGCGTCGGCGAGCCGTCGGGTCAGCTCTTCGACCGGCAGCGTGCCCGGCAACACCGACAACACCTCGTCGCCGGCCACCAATGGCGTCGCGATGGCCGCCGAGGCGGCGCTCACCGACGTCACGCCCGGCACGATGACCGCGTCGAACCGCTCCGTCAGCCGGGTGTGCAGATGCATGTAGGAGCTGTAGAACAGCGGATCGCCCTCGGCCAGCAGGGCCACATTGCGTCCGGCCTCCAGATGCGCCGCGATGCGCTCGGTGGCCTCGACGTAGAAGTCCTCGATCGCACCGGCATAGCCGCCGGGATGGTCGGTCGTCTCGGTGGTGACCGGATAGACCAGGTGCTCTTCGATCTGGCCGGGCCGCAGGTACGGTTCGGCGATGCCACGCGCGATGCTGCGGCCGTGCCGGGCGCTGTGGTAGGCCACCACGTCGGCCTCGCCGATCACCCGGGCGGCCTTGACGGTCACCAATTCCGGGTCACCGGGCCCGAGCCCGACGCCCCACAGTGTCCCCCGGTCGGCGATTTGCGCGGTGCCCGCTGCGGTCACTCGCGGTCGCTCGCGATCGCGTTGACGGCCGCGGCCGCCATGGCGCTGCCGCCCCGGCGGCCCCGCACCACCAGATACGACGTCCCGCGGGGGTTGGCGATGAGCTCCTGCTTGGACTGCGCCGACCCGACGAAACCCACCGGTCCGCCCAACACCCCGGCCGGTGGGGCCAGCCCGTCGTCGATCAGCTCGAGCAGCCGGAACAGCGCGGTCGGGGCGTTGCCGATGGCCAGCACCGCGCCGGGCAGCCGGTCCGCCCACAGCTCCACGCCGGCCGCCGAACGAGTGGTCTGCCGGCGCGCGGCCAACTCGGCCGCCTGGGGATCGGCCACCAGGGACACCACCTGGTTGTCGGCCGGCAATCGCGCCGCGGTGATGCCAGCGGCCACCATCGACGAATCGCACAGCACGGGAGCGCCGCCGCGTAGGGCGGCGCCGACCCGGTCGACGACGTCGTCGGTGAACGCGACGTGCTCGGCCACGTCGACCTGCCCGCAGGTGTGAATCAGCCGGACCACCACCCGTGCCACATCGGCGGGGAATCGCGCCAGATCGGCTTCGGCGCGGATCGTCGCGAACGACTGGCGATAGATCTCCGCCGCGTCGCGGATGTAGTCGAGCACCCGCCCACTTTAAGGCTCTCCCGCGTGGTGACCCGCCGCACCCGGCTACAGGCGCCGGTATCCGTCCGAGGTGGCCACCAGCACGTCACCGGTGAGCGGACTGCCACACGCCCGGTCGCAGCCGACGAAGTGACGGTGCACCCCCGAATCGGGATCCAGCGACCGCGCGGCGTCGGCCCGCACATCGGCGGCCGACCGCGCGCAGCCGGGGCTGCCGGTGCAGGCGCTGACGCTCAGCCAAGGCGAGTTCTCGTCGAACACCAGGCCCAAGGGCGCCAGGACGCGCAGCGCGACGTCGGCGACCTCTTCGGCAAGATCGCACACCAGCACCGAGCGCCACGGCGTGATCACCAGCGGCGCCTCGATCGCCGCCAGGTACTCCGCGACGCGCGCCGGCAGCACGCCGAGCGGCACCGCGGCGCCCAGCGTCACCTGGCCGTCGTCCTGGCCGATCCAGCCCACCGGCGCCTTGGTGACGGCCGGGAACGAGGGGGCGCGCGGCTTGGCACCGGGCACCAGCCGTCGTAGGTCGTCCAATTCCTGGACGCGCCAAGCGGTTTCGCGAATATCGAGGAACCGCATCGCGAGCGCGACGAGCGTGTCGATCACCTCGTCGTGCGCCAGCCGGACACCGGTGTCGCGTCCGGCCAGCAGCAGCGCGCAGCCGTCGGGAAAGGCGTGCACGCCCACGTCGGCGCGCAGCCCGGAGACGTCGGCCCGCCCGTCGTCCAGGCCGAACCAGAATCGACCGCCCAGCTCGGCGAGCCGGGGCTTGCCGCAGATCGCGGCGTCGAGTTCGCCGACCCAGCGCCGGACATCGAGATGGCCGCCGGAGCGTCCGGACAGCGGTGAGGCGACGATATTGCGGACCCGCTCGTGCGTCGCCGACGGCAACAGCCCCGCGGCGGCGAGCGCCTCGCCGACCGCGTGGACGTCGGTCAGCCCACGCAACTGCACATTGCCCCGAGCGGTCAGCTCGAGCGTTCCCGAACCCGATGCGGTGGAGACGGCGGCCAGCGCGGCCAGTTGGGCGGCGGTGATCATGCCGCCGGGTAGCCGGATCCGGGCCAGCGCACCGTCGGCCGCCTGGTGCACCTGCAGCGCACCCGGGCATGCGTCGGTGTCGCGCGTCCTGGCCACCCGTCCACGGTACGGCCCCGAGCGTCACACGCCGGTCGGGATTGCCTTCAGCCAGACGTAAACCCTTACCCGGGCCCCCGTCCGCGCCTTAGCGTCGGCACAGTGAGCATTGCCACCGCGCTCGATGCTGCCTCGAGCAAGCCGGCCGGCGCCCCAGCCGGCGGGGCTAGCGGGCTGTGGGCGCGCCGCAAATGGGAAATCGTGCGCGTCGTGTCGCCGCTGGCGTTGTTGGCGCTGTGGCAGCTGGGCAGCGCGATAGGCATCATCCCCGCCGACGTGCTGCCGGCCCCCTCGCTGATCCTCGAGGCCGGCGTGGAGGTGACCCGCAATGGGCAGCTCGGCGACGCGCTGCACATCTCGTCCGTCCGTGTCGTCGAGGGGCTGCTGCTGGGCGGGGTCATCGGAATCGTGGCGGGCGCGGCGGTCGGCCTGTCCCGCTGGGTCGAATCGACCGTGGACCCGCCCATGCAGATGATCCGGGCGCTGCCGCACCTGGGGCTGATCCCGCTGTTCATCCTGTGGTTCGGGATCGGCGAGCTGCCCAAGGTGTTGCTCGTCGCGCTGGGCGTGGTCTTCCCGCTCTACCTCAACACCTTTTCGGCGATCCGCCAGGTCGACCCCAAGATGCTGGAAACCGCTCAGGTGCTGGGCTTTTCGTTCACTCAGCGGTTCACCCGGATCATCGTGCCCAGCACCGCGCCGCAGGTGCTCGTCGGCTTGCGCCAGTCGCTGGCCATCGCGTGGTTGACGCTGATCGTCGCCGAGCAGATCAACGCCGACAAGGGAATCGGCTTCCTGATCAACAATGCCCGCGATTTCCTGCGGATCGACATCATCATCTTCGGGCTGACCATCTACGCCCTGCTCGGCATCATCACCGACGCGATCGTCCGGCTCATCGAGCGCCGCACGCTGCGCTACCGACAGTGAAAGGTCCCGGCTTGACTCTCACCGCTGAATCGGACGCCACCACCCGCGGGCGGACCGACATCGCCGGCGAACTGCGCAACGTCGACAAGTGGTACGGAAACCGGCAGGTACTCAACGACGTTTCGGTGCGCGTGAAGAGCGGCGAGATCGTCGCCCTGCTCGGGCGCAGCGGCTCGGGCAAGTCGACGGTCCTGCGGGTGCTCGCCGGGCTGTCGCGCGATCACAGTGGGCAACGCGTGGTGTCCGGCGCGCCGGCGCTGGCGTTCCAGGAGCCGCGCCTTTTTCCGTGGCGCGACGTGCGCACCAACGTCGGCTACGGCCTGACCCGCAGCCGCCTCCCGCGCCAGCAGGTGCGGGAGCGCGCCGAGCGCGCGCTGGCCGACGTCGGGCTGGCCGACCACGCCGGCGCCTGGCCGCTGACCCTGTCCGGCGGTCAGGCGCAACGCGTTTCGCTGGCCCGGGCGCTGGTCGCCGAACCGCGACTGCTGCTGCTCGACGAACCGTTCGGCGCGCTCGACGCGCTGACCCGGTTGACGATGCACACATTGCTACTGGATCTGTGGCGCCGCCACGGGTTCGGGGTGCTGCTGATCACGCACGACGTCGACGAAGCGGTGGCGCTGGCCGATCGCGTGCTGGTGCTCGAGGAAGGCCGTGTCATCCACACGCTGACTGTCGACGATCCGCGCCGCGCGCCCGGTGACCCCGGTCCGCACACCGAGCAGCACCGCGCGGAGTTGCTGGATCGCCTCGGGGTGCGCCTGTGAGCAAGTGGTTTCGCCGCGCTGGCCGCGACGGTCGGATTGCTGTCGGCCGGAAGTGTTTCGCGCACGGCCGGTTTGGGGCCCACGCCGCCACTGGGCGCCCGCAGTAGCCCAAAACTATTGGGCCGCAGCGCGATTAAATTCACCGGTGGCCGTTGTGGCGACCCGCAGGTCTGCCAACTGGGTGGACCACCCGATTCAATGAGGCGGCGCCAAGGCCTCGCCCCTCACTCCAAGGATTGAACACGCGTCAGTATGGGCATCCTGGTGCCCGTGAGAACGCTGGAATACGCCCCGGGTCGACTGGCCGATGTCTTCGGCGAACCGGCACCATCCACGATCCTGCTCTGGCACGGGGCGCAAACCGATGCCCGCGCGGCCGTCGGCCCGCTGGCCGGCATGCTGGCCGGGCGCGCCGCGGTGGTGGTCGCGCCCGACTGGAACTCCCATGCCGACGACGGCGGGCGCGCGGACCTGTTGGCGTCGCTGGAATTCGCCCGCAACCTCGCCACCGACGCCGCGCGCATCCTGCTCGTCGGGTGGTCAATGGGTGGTGCGGCCGCGGCGGGGGTGACGCTGCACGCCGCGCGGCTCGACTTCGCTCCCGCGCACACGGTTTGCCTCGCCGGAGCCTTCATGGTCCCCGATCCGATCTTCGGTGCCTCCCTGCCCGACGTCCTGAACGGCGCCGAAATCGGTTCACCGTTCACGTTGCTGCACGGCGTCGACGACGACGTCGTCCCCGTCGACGCGAGCAGAAACTTCGCCGCCCGCCTGGAGCGGGTGGGCTGGCCGGTGGAATTGGTAGAGCTGGCGGCCGACCACGGCTCGATCGCCGGCGCCGACTACGACGCCCTCGCGGACCGCTACGAACCGGCCAAAGACGGACCGGCGCGGATCGTCGCCCAACAGGTTGCCGACCGGATCGCGGCGATGCTGGGCGGTTGAGCGGTGCGGTCGCGGCCCAGTAGGTGCGGGCGCGCCCCGTTGCGGTACGAATGATGGGTGGCTGAGCCGACCATCCTGCTGCTGTCGACCTCCGATACGGACCTGATCAGCGCCCGTTCCAGCGGGAAAAACTATCGGTGGGCCAACCCGTCTCGGCTGTCCGAATCCGAACTGCCCGACCTGCTGGCCGACGCCGCCGTCGTGGTGGTGCGGATCCTGGGCGGCTACCGCGCCTGGCAGAGCGGCATCGACGCGGTGATCGCCAGCGGGGTGCCCACGGTATTGGTCAGCGGCGAGCAGGCCGCCGACGCCGAGCTGACCCGCCTGTCCACGCTCGCGGCCGGCATCGCGGTGCAGGCGCACATCTATCTAGCCCATGGCGGCGTCGACAACCTGCGCCAGCTGCACGCCTTCCTGTCGGACACGGTGCTGATGACCGGGTTCGGGTTCACCCCGCCGGTCGTGACGCCGACGTGGGGCGAGCTACCGCGGCCGAACGCCGAAGACGTCGACGGCCCGACGATCGCGGTGCTGTATTACCGAGCGCAGCACCTGGCCGGCAACACCGGCTACGTCGAGGCGCTCTGTCGGGCCATCGAGGACGCCGGCGCGCGCCCGATGCCGATCTACTGCGCGTCGCTGCGCACCGCGGAACCCGAACTGCTGCAACGGTTGGGTGCCGCCGACGCCATGGTGGTCACCGTGCTGGCCGCCGGGGGACTGAAGCCGGCCACCGTGTCCGCCGGCGGGGATGACGACAGCTGGAACGTCGAACACCTTGCCGCCCTGGATATCCCGATCCTGCAGGGATTGTGCCTGACCAGCCCGCGCGCCTCGTGGCGCGAGAACGATGACGGCCTGAGCCCGCTCGACGTGGCCAGTCAGGTCGCGGTGCCCGAATTCGACGGCCGCATTATCACGGTGCCGTTCTCCTTCAAGGAAATCGACGAAGACGGGCTGATCTCCTATGTCGCCGACGCGGAACGCTGCGCCCGCGTCGCGGGACTGGCGGTGCGGCACGCACAGCTGCGCCACGTCGCCCCGGCGGATAAGCGGGTCGCCCTGGTGTTCTCGGCCTATCCGACCAAGCACGCCCGGATCGGCAACGCGGTCGGCCTGGACACGCCGGCGAGCGCCGTGGCGCTGCTGCAGGCGATGCGCGAGCACGGCTACCGGGTGGGTGAGCTGCCCGGCGTCGAGGCCAACGACGGCGACGCCCTGATCCACGCGCTGATCGAGCGGGGCGGACAGGACCCCGACTGGCTCACCGAAGGGCAGCTGGCCGGAAATCCGATTCGGATGTCCGCCAAAGACTATCGTGAATGGTTCGCGACCCTGCCCACCGAATTCACCGATGCCGTCACCGAGCACTGGGGCCCGGCGCCCGGGAATCTCTTCGTGGACCGCAGCAACGACCCCGACGGCGAAATCGTGATCGCCGCACTGCAATCGGACAACCTGGTGCTGATGGTGCAGCCGCCCCGCGGTTTCGGGGAGAACCCCGTCGCCATCTACCACGACCCGGACCTGCCGCCCAGCCACCACTACCTGGCCGCCTACCACTGGCTGGACGCCGGCTTCGGCTCGCACGCGGTGGTGCACCTGGGCAAGCACGGCAACCTGGAATGGCTGCCCGGCAAGACGCTGGGCATGTCGGCGGCCTGCGGGCCCGACGCCGCGCTGGGCAACCTGCCGATGATCTACCCCTTCCTGGTCAACGATCCCGGCGAGGGCACCCAGGCCAAACGGCGCGCGCACGCCGTCCTGGTCGACCACCTCATCCCGCCGATGGCGCGCGCCGAATCCTACGGCGACATCGCGCGTTTGGAGCAGCTGCTCGACGAGCACGCCAACGTCGCCGCGCTGGATCCCGGCAAGCTGCCCGCCATCCGCCAGCAGATCTGGACGCTGATGCGGGCCGCGAAGATGGACCACGACCTCGGTCTCACCGAACGTCCCGAGGAAGACTCCTTCGACGACATGCTGCTGCACGTCGATGGCTGGCTGTGCGAGATCAAGGACGTCCAGATCCGCGACGGCCTGCACATCCTGGGCCAAAAGCCCACGGGGGAGGCCGAACTGGACCTGGTGCTGGCGATTTTGCGGGCACGCCAACTGTTCGGTGGCGAGCACACCCTGCCCGGACTGCGGCAGGCCCTCGGTCTGGCCGAGGACGGCACCGACGACCGGTCCGCGGTCGACCGAACCGAGGCCGTGGCCCGCGAACTCGTTGCCGCGCTACAGGCGGCGGGCTGGGAGGCCGATGCGGCCGAACGGATCACCGACAATGCCGAAGTCGCCGCGGTGCTGCGCTTCGCGGCCACCGAAGTGGTGCCACGGCTGGCCGGTACCGCCGCCGAGATCGAGCAGGTGCTGCGCGCCCTGGACGGCCGGTTCATCCCGGCCGGCCCGTCGGGCTCGCCGCTGCGCGGCCTGGTCAACGTGCTGCCCACCGGCCGCAACTTCTACTCCGTCGACCCCAAAGCGGTGCCGTCCCGGCTGGCCTGGGAAGCCGGTGTGGCGCTGGCCGATTCGCTGCTCGCCCGCTACCGCAACGACCACGGGCGGTGGCCACAGTCGGTCGGGCTGTCGGTCTGGGGCACCTCGGCCATGCGCACCGCCGGTGACGACATCGCCGAAGTCCTTGCCCTACTGGGCGTTCGACCGGTGTGGGACGACGCGTCGCGGCGCGTCGTCGACCTGGCACCGATTCCGCTAGCCGAGCTGGGCCGCCCGCGCATCGACGTGACGGTCCGCATCTCCGGCTTCTTCCGGGACGCCTTCCCGCATGTCGTGACCATGCTCGATGACGCGGTACGGCTGGTCGCCGACCTCGACGAGCCCGCCGAAGACAACTACGTGCGTGCGCACGCCCAAGCCGACCTGGCCCAGCATGGCGATCAACGTCGTTCCACCACAAGGATTTTCGGATCCAAGCCGGGCACCTACGGCGCCGGGTTGCTGCAGCTGATTGACAGCCGCAACTGGCGGGACGACGCCGATTTGGCCGCGGTGTACACCGCGTGGGGCGGCTTCGCCTACGGCCGCGACCTGGATGGCCGCGAGGCCGTCGACGACATGAACCGCCAGTACCGGCGGATCGCGGTGGCCGCCAAGAACACCGACACCCGCGAACATGACATCGCCGACTCCGACGACTACTTCCAGTACCACGGCGGGATGGTGGCCACCGTGCGCGCGCTGACCGGCCGGGAGCCGGCCGCCTACATCGGCGACAACACCCGGCCCGACGCGATCCGCACCCGCACCCTGTCGGAGGAGACCACCCGGGTGTTCCGCGCGCGGGTGGTCAATCCGCGCTGGATGGCGGCGATGCGCCGGCACGGATACAAGGGCGCGTTCGAGATGGCGGCGACCGTGGACTACCTGTTCGGTTATGACGCCACCGCCGGAGTGATGGCCGACTGGATGTACGAACAGCTCACCGAGCGCTACGTGCTGGACTCGGAGAACCGGAAGTTCATGTCGGAGTCCAATCCCTGGGCGCTGCACGGCATGGCCGAGCGGCTGCTCGAGGCGGCCGGGCGCGGCATGTGGGCGGCGCCGCAGCCGGAGACCTTGGATGGGCTGCGGCAGGCGCTGCTGGAAACCGAGGGCGATCTGGAAGGCTGACAAGCGCCTTCAGATGAAGTCCGACCCGCCATCCACATTGACCGTTGCACCGGTGACATAGCCGTTGCGCCGCGACACCAGGTATGCGGTGAGGGAGGCGACCTCTTCGGGGAGTCCGGCACGGCCGAGGTCGCAGGGCTGGTGAAAGTTGGTGTCGATCCAGGTCATGACATCGACCGGATCGGTGGCGTCGAGCCCGTCGGCGGCGAGGATGTCCTTGAGCGCCTCGGTGAAGCTCGCGGTGACAATCGTTCCAGGACACACGCAATTGACCAGAATGCCGTCCGCAGCAAGGCTTTTTGACAGATTCTTGGTTACGCTGGCCAACGCCGATTTCGATGCCGTGTAGGCGATGATCCGCGGGCTCTGGCGCTGAATCGAGTGCGCGGACAGCGTCACGATGCGCGCCCAGTCCGCGGCACGCAGCAGCGGCAAGCTGGCGCGAATCGATCGAACGGCCGACATCGTGCCGAGTGTGAACGCCTGTTCCCACTGGGCGTCGTCCATCTGCTCGAAGTAACCGTCACCCGGTCCGATCGTATGGACCAGGCTGTTCAGTTGCCCCCACCGGTGCGAGACCGCGGCGAAACCAGTGGCGATCGACTCCGCATCGGTCATATCCACTCTGATACCCACGGCGTCGGGAGCGCCAGCGCGACGCAGCGAGGCGACGGCGGCGTCGAGCGATTCCTGACCTCTGGCCATTACCGCCACGCTGGCCCCTTCGGCGGCAAGGGTTTCGGCGATGGCCAGTCCCATTCCTTTGCTGCCACCGGTAACCACGGCCGTCGATCCGGCGAAACCCAGGTCCATCGCTAGTCTCCTTCGATCGGTCCTTGCACTCGTGCGCCCAGGCCGCGCAGGCAAAACCGAATCATGCGTTCGCGCAGATCCTCTCGGTCAGCGTCGCCCGTCGCCCAATGCTGGTTGATGCCAGCCCACACCACCCCGTGAACGAATTGGGCGCCGGTGACCGGGTCGATGTGGTGAAACAACCCGGCCTGCAGACCGCGCTGCAGCGCATCGCTGAGCGGTTTGAGCATCTCCGCATAAGCGGGCTGCACCAGTGCGGGGGACTGGGACTGAGCTTCCAGCGACAGGCGACGCAGATCGGACCTGATGCTGTCGTCGAATGCCAAGTCGAGTCGTCCATCGATCCACGCCGCGACGGCGTCAATCTCGTCAGCTGCCAAGGCCATTCGGCGTCGCAGCCGTCGTTCCTCCGTGCGCGCCATCTCGAGAAAGAGCGCGCTCACCAGGTCGTCCTTGGATTCGAAATGCCGGTAGAACGCGCGAGTGCCCAGCGCCGCGCGTTCCAGCACCGCGGCGATGCTGAGCTTCCCAATTCCCTGTTCGCGCAGTACGGTCGACGCCGCCGTCAGGATCTCGCGGCGCACCGCTGCGTCCGGACTCAACTTGTCGCGTCGCCGCGTGCGGGGCGTGCTCATGGTCACGCCGTCGCGTCGTAAGCGGCGAGATAGTCCGCGAACCGCTTACGGACGCCGGCGGGTGTCAGGCCGTAGTCGGCCAGATCGTAGTCATGTGTCCCGCGGGATCCGGGCCGGTGATCCGCGGCCCAGCGCTGGACGGAAGCCAGGGTGGCATCGGTGAAAGTCAAGCCCAAGCGGGCGTAGCCGGCTTGCAGCGTGCCCACCGGATCGGTTTGCAAGTCGGCGAACGAGACGTCGGCAAACCTGCTGTCGCCCGTCCGATTGCGAAAGTCCATGGCCCGCCGGACACCTTCAACCCAGCTGTCGACCTGCTCGGCGCCCAGCTCTTCGGCATCGTCGCGGTCGCTGCTCCAGCTGCGCACGTACCGGATCAGGCTGCAGACCGACCCCATCACCTTGGCCGGGTCGCGATGACTCCACAGGAATTTGGCGTCGGGGTAGGCGTCGACGAGCGCATCGAGGGCGAACATGTGGACGGGTGTCTTGAGATGCCACAGCGCCGGCGGGCAGTGCCATTGCAGCAGCCGCAACACCCGCCGGTGATAAAGGTAGGTTCCGCGCATGTCGCAGCCCATCAACCAGGCGAGGTAGCCGGGCGCGCGAACGGCGCCGTCGAAGTGGAAGGTACGGAAGCTCATTCCCATCAAATCCTGGCATTCGGTCGGGGCGGTGGGCTCGGAGTTATACAGGGTTTTCATCAGCGGGAACATGTCGTCGAGCATCTTCAGGCCTGCCGCGGCCTGCGCGATTCGCGGATCGCTGTGCTGCGTCGCGGCCTCCGGCGGTGGGGTAGGCGCTTGCGATTCCCACATTCGCAGCGAACGAAACTGCGGATCAGCGGCAACCAACTGGCTGAGCGCGGTGGTCCCGGTGCGGGGCAGCCCGATCACGAAGACGGGACCACCAACCACCTGGTCTTCGATCTCGGGGTGCCGGCGGTAGACGTCCTCGACCTTGAGACGCTGGATCAGGGCGTTACTCAGGGTCGCGTGCTGGATGACACGCCCCATGTCGTTCAGGTCCGCCTCGGTATTGAGCGCTTCGACGATGCGTTCGAGTCCCTCGCGGTAATACGACGCGCCGAAATCGTCCAAACCGGTTGCGGCTCGGGCGCCTTCCTCCAACACATCGACATCGAACGTCACCGGCCGAACCTTTCGTGGACGGCGAGGCGTCGCGCCGCGAGGATGGATGCGCGCTCGTCGGAACTCACATATGCAGTGTCCGAAGGCAACTCGGACTGGATCCGGTCGAACGGCACCACTCGCGTCGTCGGTGTCGGAGCCGTTTCGGTACGCACGCAGCGCAGGATGATCGGACCGTTGCTGTGGCCGGCGGTGTCGAGCCAATTGGCGATCCCGGGGTCACGATCGCAAAGCACGACGCGGACCAGCCCATCGGAATCCACCGCGGCCTGGTGGGCATTCAGGCTGGACTGGTGGCGCCCATAGTGAATCGTCTCCCACCACGGATTGCCTATCGAGAAGCTCCAGTACACGCCTTCCGGCGGTTGCACTTCGACGATGAGCGCTTCGTCCGGGTGCAGCTCCCACCGGCCGATCACCGGCCTGTTCTCCGCGGCGGCTCCGATGTCGGTGCGATCGATCGGCGGTAGGAAACCGTTGCGTGGTGCCGCGGCGCCGAACTGCAAAAAGAACGCCAGGTTGTCGGCGACGAAGTCGCCGAGGGCGACCAGCTGCCGTGTCAGCGCCACGGCCGGATCGGCGCGACGCCCGGCACCCGGTACGGCGTCGCCGAGTCGTTCGATGCGCAGCGACGATGCCACCTCGGTATTCCAGTCATAGAAGAAGTGCCGCGCCGTCAATGTGGGATGCTCGCCCTCGATGCGCATCCAATTGCCTTGTCGTTCGGGTTGTTCGGCCGACAGCACAACCTCGAAGTGCCCGTCCGGATCGGTCTCGAGCTCGTCGACCAACGCGTTCGCGACCGAGCGCATGCCGTCCATCGTCTGCAGGCCGACGTAGCGCGCGCTGCCGCGATTACCGAACAATCGATAGCTTTCCCCGCCGCGCAGCACGGCGCGGGTGTAGAGGCAGTCCGGGCACTCCATCCCCCAGGTGACGATGTCGTCGGTGCTGGTGCGCTGGACACGCAACATCGGATCCGGGTCGAATCGCAGCACCTCGTCGATGCCCGCGGCGAGCAGGACCAGCAGATGGCGGATCCCGGCGGCGACATCGACTCGATTCCGGCTAACCGGATCGCATTCGACGCTTTTCGCGGCGTCGCCCAACCGGGCCAACAGATGGGACCACGCCTGGAATACATCGGCTTTCCGGGTTTCACCCGAGGATTCAGGCTCCAGCGCCGCCTCGGCGATCGTGAACGGCAACCATGACAGCGGCTTGTCCGGATTACGCACACTTCCTCGCTTCGATCGACACCAAGCGCTCTTAAGTGAAAATAGTGTTTTCACTTAAGCTGGCATGACTATCGCAGGCGGGCCTAGAGAATGTCAACGTCGACGGCGCAGCGGTACGTTGTTCTGGTGACGCCGACTTTCGCCGACCTCGCCAACACGCAGTACATCCTGCTGACCACCTTCACTAAGGACGGCAGGCCCAAGCCGACGCCGATCTGGGCGGCCCTGGACAAGCAGCGCGGCGACCGACTTCTGGTCATCACGCAGGAAAAGTCGTGGAAGGTCAAGCGAATCCGCAACACCCCGCGGGTCACGCTGGCCACCTGCACCATGAACGGTCGCCCCACCAGCGAGGCCGTCGAGGGAACCGCGGCCATCCTGGACAAGTCGGAAACGGCCGCCGTCTACGACGCGATCGGCAAGCGTTACGGCATCGTCGGCAAGGTGTTCAACTTCGTCAGCAAGCTACGCGGCGGCATGGACAACAATGTCGGCCTCGAGCTGAAGGTGGCCTGAAACCACGGCGTCATGGCTACGGTGCTGATCCCGATCCCGGACCGCGACTTCGACCCCACCGAGGTCGCCGTCACCTGGAAGGTGCTGACCCGAAGCGGCCACCGGGTGGTCTTCGCGACCGAAACCGGCATGCTCGGGGAGGCCGACGACATCATGCTGACGGGGCGTGGACTGGACCTCTGGTCCGCGCTGCCGGTGCTGGGCGCCGTCGCGCTGATCGGGCTGGCGTTGCGCGCCGATAAGGCGGGGCGCGATGCCTATCGGGATATGTTGCGCTGCAATGAGTTTCAGCGCCCCATTGCCTGGTCTCAGGCCACCCTCGACGGTGTCGATGCGCTGGTGTTGCCGGGCGGGCACCGTGCGCGCGGGATGCGCAGCTACATCGACAGCGACATTCTGCACCGGCTCGTCGTGGCGGCGTTCGCCCGCGGACTGGTGGTGGGCGCCATCTGTCACGGTGTGCTGCTGGCCGCGCGCAGCGTCGATCCCGGCACCGGTCGCTCGGTCCTTCACGGGCGCAAGACGACGGCGCTGACGTGGGCAATGGAGCGGTTGGCCTGGCGGCTCACCCGGTTCACCCGGTTCTGGGATCGCAACTATTACCGGACGTATACCGAGGACCCGGGCCAAGCCGACGGCTACATGTCGGTGCAGGCCGAAGTCACACGGGCACTTGAAGATCCGTCCGATTTCCGGGACGTCTCCCGCGGATCGCCGAACTGGCGGCGCAAGACCTCGGGACTGCTGCGCGACACGCCGACCGACTCGCGGGCCGCTTTCGTCGTCGACGATGGGGACTATGTGTCGGCGCGCTGGCCCGGCGACACCCACACGTTCGCCACGGTCTTGTCGCAGAAGCTCACCGCGGTCCGCTGACGGCTACGTCGCGGCGCCCGTGCCCAGATGCTCGCCGAAGAATGCGAACACCCGGCGCCACGCGTCTTCGGTGGCGTCGCGGTCGTAGCCGAAACCCGCGATGCGAAGCAGCGGTTGGCCGGGCAGCTCGTTGGCGAAGCTGTGCCCGGCGCCGGGGTAGGTCTTTACATCGGCGGTGATGTTCTTGGCGGCGATCGCCTTGTTCAGCTTTTCGGGCGCACCCCGCCCCAGCGGATCCCGGCCGCCGAAGCTCGCCACCACCGGGCACGCGCCGTCCAGCGTCTTGTCGAGGTTGCGCGGCAGGGGAGTGCCGTAGAACGGTGCGGAAGCGCCGAAACCCTTGGGAGACATGACAAGAGCAAACTGGCCGCCCATGCAGAAGCCCGCGACACCGACCTGCCCGGAGCACTCCGGCATGGCCTGCAGGTGGTCCCGCGAGGCCAGAATGTCGTCCAGGGCGCGGCCGCGCTGCGTCTGCAGCTCCTTCATGACGCGCGTGATGCAGCGGATGCGGCCACCGCGGGCATACAGGTTCGGGGTGACGGCCAGATATCCGGCCGCGGCGATGCGGTCGTTGATCGACTGCTTGTCTCGCCCGTAGCCGATCGCGTCGTGGATCACCACCACACCCGGCCACGGTCCTTGCCCCGACGGCGTGCTCAGTAACGCATCGATCGGTCCGTCGGGGGTATCGATCTGAATCGTGGTCATAGCGTCATCTAACTGCAATCGCACCGCCGAACACCACGGGAACTTGGGCGCGGTCCGCGGACGTTGGTCTGGCATGGTGTCGCGGCTGCTGTTGATCTACGCCGTCGTCGAACTCGCGGCGATCTTCGCGCTGGTGTCGACGATCGGATGGGGCTGGACCCTGCTGGCGCTGTTGGCGACCGTCCTGCTCGGCTGGGGCCTCATCGCCCCGATGGCGGGTTCCCACGTCGTCCGCCGGATCGGGCGACTGCGCTCCGGCCTGGCCGAGCAACGCGCCGCGGCCGGCGACGGCGCGCTGGTCAGCCTGGCCGCGCTGCTCGTTCTCGTCCCCGGACTGGTCAGCACGGCGCTGGGCTTGCTACTGCTCATCCCGCCCGTCCGGTCGGCGGTCGGCCCCGGGCTGACCGCCCTGGCGGTGCGCAAGCTGCAACGACAAATGCCCGGACTCGGTTACGCGGGCGCGTTCCGTCCACAACCTCAATCGGCTCATTCGGCGTCGTATCCCGCCGGGGATTTCGATGGGCGCGGCCGCGGCGACTACATCGACGGCGAGGTCATCGACGTGCGCGACGTCGAGGCGCCGGTGCGGCCGCAAGGATTCGACGCGCGCTGACCCGCCGCGACGGACCGCGCCGCCCACCCGCCGACTGGCCGTTATGGCCCTGCGACCCGCCGCACGTAGTTTTGGGCTGTGTCCCGCTCCGCCGTGAGTCCCGCGCCGCAGACGCTGCTGGTCAACGGTCGGGTGCACAGCCCGGCCCAACCCGACGCCACCGCGATGGCCGTTCGCGACGGCGTGGTGGCGTGGCTGGGCGGCGACCAGGTCGGCCGCCGCATGTTCCCCGATGCCGTCGTCGAAGACCTCGACGGCGGTTTCGTGGCGCCGGGATTCGTGGACAGCCACATCCATCTCACCGCCACCGGGCTGACGCTCAGCGGGTTGGATCTGCGCGGCGCCGGGTCGCAGGCGGAGTGCCTGCGGATGGTCGCCGACTACGCCACCGCCCATCCCAGCCGACCGGTGTGGGGTCATGGTTGGGACGAAACGTCGTGGCCCGAGAACCGCTCGCCCAGCACCGCCGACCTCGATGCCGCTCTCGGTGGCCGGCCCGCCTACCTGGCCCGCGTGGACGTGCACTCCGCGCTCGCGTCGACGGGCCTGCGGCGGCTGGTCGCCGAACTTCCGGCGTCGACCGGTTACAGCGCCGAGCGGCCGCTGGTCGGCGACGCGCACCATCGGGTGCGCGCCGTGGCGCGGGACCTGCTGACGGCCGATCAACTGGCCGAAGCCCGCGCCGCGGCACTGCGGGCCGCCGCGGCGGCCGGCATCGTCGCGGTGCACGAATGCGCCGGACCCGACATCGGCGGGATCGACGATTGGCTGCAGTTGCGCGCGCTCGACCATGGCGTCGAGATCATCGGTTATTGGGGTGAGCCGGTGAACAGCCCCGCCCAAGCGCACGAGCTGATGGCGGCGACCGGCGCCCACGGGCTGGCCGGCGACCTGTTCGTCGACGGGGCGCTGGGGTCGCGCACCGCCTGGCTGCACGAGCCTTACACGGATGCGCCCGACCGCACCGGAACCTGCTACCTGGACACCGGGGCCGCCGAGGCGCACCTGCGGGCCTGCACGCAGGCCGAAGTCACCGCGGGATTCCATGTCATCGGAGACGCCGCCGTGACCGCCGTGGTGGATGCCCTCGAGCGTGTCGTCGCCGACCTCGGGCCGGTCGCCGTCGCGCGCTGCGGACACCGCCTCGAGCACGTCGAGATGGTCAGCGCCGAGCAGGCCGCCAAGCTCGGCCAATGGGGGGTCATCGCCAGCGTGCAGCCCAATTTCGACGCGCTGTGGGGCGGCCCCGACGGCATGTACGCGCGGCGGCTCGGTGCCGAGCGCGGCAGTCGGCTCAACCCCTTTGCGCTGTTAGCATCCCAAGGCGTGCCCCTCGCGCTAGGTTCCGACGCTCCGGTCACGGGCTTCGACCCGTGGTTGAGCGTGCGCGCGGCGATCCATCACCGCACTCCCGGCAGCGGGGTCTCGGCGCGGGCCGCGTTTGCTGCGGCCACCCGCGGGGGCTGGCGGGCGGCCGGTGTCCGCGACGGGAAGACGGGCACGCTGGTGCCGGGCGCGCCCGCCTCCTACGCCATCTGGGACGCCGGGGACCTGGAGGTGCACGCCCCGCGCGACACGGTCCAGCGCTGGTCGACCGACCCGCGTTCCCGGGTGCCCGCGCTGCCCCGATTGGGCCCGGGCGACGCCCTCCCGCGGTGCCGGCGGACGGTGCATCGGGGCGCTGTCATCCATGGTTAGGGACCGGCCGCGCGGCGACGAGCCGGCGGACCACGCCGATGCGGCCGATCAGGACCTACCCCGGCGGCCGGACACCGACCCCATCAGCGACGAGGCCGAATCGGACCGCGACGACCAGCCCGCCGACGTGCGCCCCGAGCCGGCAGAACTCGAGGACGACGATCATGACGGGGGCCTCGCGGAATCGGAACCGGGTGACGAGCCCGGGCCGTCCGGGCCCACGCTGGCCGCGCGGTTGGGGACGGTGGCGCGCGGCGCGCTGACCGGGCTGGTCGCCGCCGTGATCGCGCGGCTGCCCGCCGCCCAGGCCGCCATGCTGCCCCGCCTGACCCGGCTCAGTTGCGCCATCGCGGGCGGCCTGCTGTTCTGCGCCAGCTTCCCGTCGCTGAACTGGTGGTGGGCGGCCGTGGTGGCCGCCGCATTGCTGGGATGGGTGCTGACGCACCCCGCGACCACGCCGGCGGGCGGCCTGGGTTACGCGTTCCTGTTCGGGCTGGCGTTCTACCTGCCGCTGCTGCCGTGGGTAGGACTGCTGGTCGGCCCCATCCCATGGATCGCGCTGGCCACCGTATCGGCGCTGTTTCCCGCCCTCTTCGGCCTGTGCGCCGTCACCGTGCGCCGGCTGCCCGGTTGGCCCATCTGGTTCGCGCTGATCTGGGCCGCTCAGGAGTGGCTCAAGTCGGCCGTCCCGTTCGGCGGCTTTCCCTGGGGTTCGGTCGCATTCGGTCAGACGCACGGTCCGTTCCTGCCGCTGGTCCAACTCGGCGGCGTGGCGCTGCTGTCCATGGCGATCATGCTGGTCGGCTTCAGCGCGACGGCCATCGCGCTCGAGATCGTGAAGTGGTGGCACTCCGGTCACCCCACTGCACGCCCCGCCGGCGGCACCGACGAACCGGGGCACCCCGATCCCGCGCCGCCCGCGGTGGTGGTGCCCGGCGTCTGCATCTGCCTGGTGCTCTTCGCGTCGCTCATCGTCTGGCCACAGGTGCGCCACGCCGGTACCGGGTCGGGCGGCGAGCCGTCGGTCACCGTCGCAGCCGTGCAGGGCAACGTGCCGCGGCTGGGCTTCGAATTCAACGAACAGCGGCGGGCGGTGCTGGACAACCACGTCCGGGAGACCCTGCGGCTGGCCGACGACGTGCGCGCCGGGGCCGCCCCGCAACCGCAATTCGTGATCTGGCCGGAGGACTCGTCGGACATCGACCCGCTAGTCAACGGCGACGCCGCGCTGCAGATATCCCAGGCCGCGGCGGCCATCGGCGCGCCGATCCTGGTCGGCAGCGTGCTCGAGGTGCCGGGGCGTCCCCCGCAGGATCCGAACTACACCAACACCATGATCGTGTGGAATCCGGCGACGGGCCCGGCCGATCGCCACGACAAGGAAATCGTGCAGCCGTTCGGCGAGTACCTGCCGATGCCGTGGCTGTTCAAGCACCTGTCCGGCTACGCGGGCCGCGCCGGAAGCTTCGTGCCGCGCCGGGGCCCCGATGTGGTGCACATCGCAGGGGTGCCCCTGGGCGTCGCCACCTGTTGGGAAGTGATCTTCGACCGGGTGCCGCGACAAGCGGTGCTCGGCGGTGCCCAACTGCTGGCCGTACCGGCCAACAACGCCACCTTCAACAAGAGGATGAGCGAGCAGCAGCTGGCATTCGCCAAGGTCCGGGCCGTCGAACACGACCGGTACGTGGTGGTGGCCGGCACCACCGGAATCAGCGCCGTCCTCGCCCCCGACGGCGGCGAGTTGGCGCGCACCGACTTCTTCCAGCCCGCGTATCTGGACATGCAGGTGCGCCTCAAGACCAGGCTGACGCCGGCCACTCGCTGGGGACCGCTGCTGCAATGGGCCATGGTCCTGGCGGCCGGGGCGGTCATTCTGGCCGGGATACGGCAGAATGGATGGTTCCCGCGTTCGACACGTCTGCGGTCCACACGTCGATCGACAGGGGCCGGTGCCACCCCGGGCGACCCCCCGCCCGACGAGCACGACCCGGACACTGCGCCCGACCCCCGGGACCGCACGCCGGCAGACGACGGCGACTGACCACCCTCCGTCCGACCAGGACGGCCGGCTTTTCGAATTCGGGCGACACAGAGGAGCTACATGACCACCGGCCAGCCGGCGCCCCAGGTTCCGGGCAACCGCCCCAGCCAGCGCGTCTTGGTGATCATCCCCACCTACAACGAGCTGGAGAACCTTCCGGTGATCCACCGGCGGCTCAAAGAGGCGTGCCCGCACGTGCACCTGCTCGTGGTGGACGACAGCAGCCCCGACGGCACCGGCCAGCTCGCCGAGGAGCTGGCGGCCGGCGATGCGGGACGCACGCACGTCATGCACCGCACCGCCAAGGACGGCCTGGGCGCGGCGTATTTGGCGGGCTTCGCCTGGGGTTTGAGCCGTGACTACTCGGTGCTGGTCGAGATGGACGCCGACGGCAGCCACGCGCCCGAGCAGCTGCACCGCCTGCTGGACGCCGTCGACGCCGGGGCCGATCTGGCCATCGGCTCGCGCTACGTCGACGGCGGGACGGTACGCAACTGGCCATGGCGGCGCTGGGCGTTGTCCTGGACGGCGAACACCTATGCCCGCCTGGCGCTCGGCATCGGCGTGCACGACATCACCGCCGGCTACCGCGCCTACCGCCGCGAAGTGCTCGAGGCGATCGACCTCGACGGCGTCGACTCCAAGGGCTACTGCTTCCAGATCGATCTGACCTGGCGAACCATCTGCAACGGCTTCACCATCACCGAGGTGCCCATCACCTTCACCGAGCGCGAGCTCGGCGTGTCCAAGATGAGTGGATCGAACATCCGCGAGGCCCTGGTCAAGGTCACCCGCTGGGGTGTGCAGGGCCGGCGGTCGGGGGCCCGGACCAGCAGGGCCGACAACCGCAGCTAGTTCGGCGGCCTGCGGGCCGGCCCCGACTGAATCGGCGGCTCAGCCGCGACGGCGGGTCTTGATGATCTCGAGGCGCTCCTTGAGCAGCTCTTCGAGCTCCTCGACGGAGCGGCGCTCCAGCAACATGTCCCAGTGCGTTCGCGGCGGCTTCACCTTCTTCGGCTCGGGCAGGTCGCCCTCGATCAGGGTGCCTTCCAGGCCGTTGCGGCACAGCCAGGTGCCGGGGATCTCGGCGTCGTCGGCGAAGGGAACCTCGAACTCCTCGCCGTTCTCGGTGCGGTACTTCGCGAGCTGACGCGGAGCCAGGTCGTGGTTGCGGTCAGTCTCGTAGCTCACGGCCCCGAGGCGACTGCCTCTCAGTACGCGATCAGCCATGGCTGCTACTCCTTCAGGTCTTCTCGGAGCTCTCCGGCTCCCTTACTGCGTTCAGTGCAAAACTCTTCATCTAGCAAACGCTGCGATCATCTGCGCAGTTCCCCGGCCGGAGCCGGCATACGCGACGCGACCTTCCATGATACCGGGATCGCCGGGAAAACCCGACTAAAGTCGGCAGGCGTGAGCCGCCGTACCCGCCCGCAGCCCTGTCGCTGGTGTGGTCGAGACGTCACCGACGCGGGAATGGGCCGTCGTCGCCAATACTGCCGGCAGTCGTGCCGGCAGCGGGCGTACGAGCAACGGGCGTCGCTGAACCGCAACGGCGCGGCGGCCGTCCCCGAGGACGCGGTGGTGCTGTCGGCCGACGAAGCGGCCGACCTGTCGGATCGCGTCTACCAGGTGCGCTGCGCGGCCGAGGACGTCGCCACGGCCGTGGACGAAGGCGCCGGTGCCACCGAGCTGCGCCGGTTATGCGACACCCTGATCCAAGCCGCCAGGGCCGCCGACGGCTGGCGCCGAGCGGGTGTGTGACCGCGCCGCGGCACCGGACCGGCCGTGCCTGGCGCCGCACCGGGACATTTCCCGACATGCGCCTGACCACCGGCTATGGCCGGCCGGGTACAGTCGCGCCATGGACGTCGGGCCATGTCTACAACGCACCGCTGTCCAGCGAGCACACCGGGCACCTCGTGTCACATCTTCTTTGCGCGGCGCGGCGCAACTGTCCAGGCCGGTCCTCCCGTAGCAGTCGGGAGCAGCGGACGTTTTGAAATCCTGTCGGAGTTGGCCATACTCACCAGCAACATTCTTGGGTCGGAGAGCGGCACGACGCTGGTCGAACGGGAAACGACGCCGCCTCGTGCAGCAAATTCCGTGACTCGGCGAGAACCGCATCCGGCGGTGGAAGACGGCCGCACGTCGTCAGGCGAAGGTTAGGCGAGGTTTGTGATGGTTGATCAACTCCAGCATGCGACCGAAGCGCTGCGCAAAGCGCTGGTCCAGGTTGAGCGCCTGAAGCGCACCAACCGTGCGCTGCTGGAGCGGTCCAACGAGCCGATCGCGATCGTCGGTATGTCCTGCCGCTTCCCGGGCGGCGTGGACAGCCCGGAGGCGCTGTGGCAAATGGTCGCCGACGGCCGCGACGTGATCTCGGAGTTTCCCACCGACCGCGGCTGGGACGTGGCGGCCCTGTACGACCCGGACCCCGACGCGCGGCACAAGTGCTACGTGAAAACCGGCGGCTTCGTCGACGGCGTCGCGGACTTCGACCCGGGCTTCTTCGGCATCGCGCCCAGCGAGGCGCTGGCGATGGATCCTCAGCATCGGATGCTGCTCGAACTGTCGTGGGAAGCCTTGGAGCGAGCCGGGATTGACCCCAGCGGGCTGCGCGGCAGCGCCACCGGCGTGTTCGCCGGGCTCATCGTCCAGGGCTACGGCATGCTCGCCGAGGAGATCGAGGGTTACCGGCTGACCGGGATGACCTCCAGTGTCGCCTCGGGGCGGGTGTCCTATGTGCTAGGGCTGGAGGGCCCGGCGGTGTCAGTGGACACGGCGTGTTCGTCGTCGTTGGTGGCGCTGCACATGGCCGTGCAGTCGCTGCGCTCGGGGGAGTGCGACCTGGCCCTGGCCGGCGGTGCGACGGTGAACGCCACGCCGACCGTCTTCGTGGAGTTCAGCCGGCACCGCGGCCTGGCGCCCGACGGGCGGTGCAAGGCCTACGCGGGTGCGGCCGACGGCGTCGGCTGGTCCGAGGGCGGCGCCATGCTGGTGGTGGAGCGCCTGTCGGACGCGCAGCGCCTGGGGCACCCGGTGCTGGCGGTGGTGCGCGGCTCGGCGGTCAACCAGGACGGCGCCTCCAACGGGTTGACCGCGCCCAACGGTCCCTCGCAGCAGCGGGTGGTGCGTGCCGCGCTCGCCAACGCCGGGTTGGCCGCGGCCGACGTCGACGTCGTCGAGGGGCACGGCACCGGAACCACTTTGGGTGACCCGATCGAGGCCCAGGCGCTGCTGGCGACCTATGGGCAGGATCGCAGTGAGCCGCTTTGGCTGGGGTCGATCAAGTCGAACATGGGCCACACGCAGGCCGCCGCCGGGGTGGCCGGCGTCATCAAGATGGTGCAGGCGATGCGCCACGAGACACTGCCCGCGACGTTGCACGTGGACGCTCCCAGCCCGCACGTGGACTGGTCGGCGGGTGCGGTGTCGTTGCTGACCGAGGCACAACCCTGGCGGGCCGAGCGCCCGCGCCGGGCGGGCGTGTCGTCGTTCGGCATCAGCGGCACCAACGCGCACGTCATCGTCGAGGCCGCCCCGGCCGAACCGGTGCGGGAGGCCGGCCCGGCGCGGGCGGTGGTCCCGTGGGCGGTGTCGGCGAAGTCCCCGGCGGCGTTGGCCGCGCAGGCGGCCCGGCTGGCCGAATACGTTCGCGCGCACGATGATCTGGACGTCGCCGACATCGGGTGGTCATTGGCGGGCCGCGCGACGTTCGAGCACCGGGCCGTCGTGGTGGGCGGTGACCGTGACCGGCTGCTCGCCGGGCTGGACGAGCTGGCCAACGACGACCCGACCGGATCGGTCATCCGGGGCACCGCGACACCGGCGGGCAAGACGGTGTTCGTCTTCCCCGGCCAGGGCTCGCAATGGCTGGGCATGGCAATCGAATTGCTGGACACCGCACCGGTATTCGCACAGCAGATCCGGGAGTGTGAAGAGGCCTTCGCCGAATTCGTCGACTGGTCGCTGACCGACGTGCTTCGCGCCGCGCCCGGCGCTGCGAGCCTGGACCGCGTCGACGTTGTGCAGCCGGTGCTCTTCGCGGTGATGGTGTCGCTGGCCGAGCTGTGGAAGTCGGTCGGGGTGAACCCCGACGCGGTGATCGGCCATTCGCAAGGCGAGATCGCGGCCGCCTACGTCGCCGGCGCGCTGGCGCTGCGCGACGCCG
>NZ_LZLL01000120.1:0-655 GCF_001669335.1 Mycobacterium sp. 1245852.3
AACCCGAATGACGCACCGGGTGGACCGCTGGTGGAAAGGGGGGACAGGAATTGCTGACTCCCTTCATCCGACGCCAGCTGATCGCCTTCGGGATCCTGACCGTCATCTCGCTGCTCGTGCTGGGGATCTACTACCTGCAGATCCCCAGCCTGGTGGGCATCGGCCGCTACACGCTCAAGGCCGACCTGCCGGCCTCGGGCGGGCTGTATCCCACGGCCAACGTCACCTACCGCGGCATCACCATTGGCAAGGTCACCGACGTCGAGCCGACCGAGCACGGCGCCAAGGCGACGATGAGCATCGACAGTCGCTACAAGATCCCGATCGATGCGACGGCCAACGTGCACTCCGTGTCGGCGGTCGGTGAGCAGTACCTGGACCTGACCTCGAGCGGCAACCCCGGCAAGTACCTGGCGGAAGGACAGACGATCACGAAGGGCACCGTGCCCGCCGAGATCGGGCCGGCCCTGGACACGGCGAACCGCGGCCTGTCGGTGCTGCCCAAGGACAAGATCGGCAAGCTCCTCGACGAGACGGCGCAGTCCGTCGGCGGGTTGGGTCCCAACCTGCAGCGGTTGGTCGACGCCACCCAGGCGATCGTCGGCGACTTCAAGAACCAGATCACCGACGTCAACGACATCATCCAGAACTCCGG
>NZ_LZLL01000121.1:0-568 GCF_001669335.1 Mycobacterium sp. 1245852.3
GGCAGCGCCAACGTCATGGTGGCGACGGCGATCACCACCAAGTCGCCGGACGAAAAGCAGGTGTTGGAGAACGCCAACCGGTGGGCGGCGACCGCGACGCAGGAAGGGAACAAGTGGAAGATCAGCAACCTGCAGCAGGTGATGTGACCGCCGAGCAGCACCCGGCCGCCTCGGCGGACGACGCGACCCGTGTGGCCGAGAGCGCCCGCCCGGAGCGCCACGACGAAGAGGCCGACGCCGCAACCGAATCCGAGGCCACCGGCGAGGACGCGGCCGAACCGGACAGCGCCGATGCCGAGGTCACCGACGAGGACGCGGAGCGGGTGGCGGACGCGCCGCAGACCAGCGCCGCGCGCAAGAACCGGCGGGCCGGGAGGGTCTGGGCCGTCGTCGCCACCATCGCCGCCCTGCTGTTTGTCGGTTCCGCCGCATTCGCCGGCGCGATGCTACAGCCGTACCTGGCCGACCGGGCCACCGCCGCAACGAAAATGAACGTCGCACGGACCGCCGCCAATGCGATCACCACGCTGTGGACGTACACCCCGGAAAACATGGACACCCTGGCCGA
>NZ_LZLL01000122.1:0-9339 GCF_001669335.1 Mycobacterium sp. 1245852.3
CGCGAGACGGATTACGGCCGGGTGGACCAACATTCGTCGGCCGTCCGGGCCCCGGGCGACGCGCGGCACACCTTCAATCGGGTGCCCGACTACCCCGTCCCCGGCGCCGATCCGGTGGCCGGCGCCTGGACCGGCGGCCGGATCACGGTATCGAGTTCGTCGTCGGATTCGACCGCCATGCCCGACGTCGCACCGGCGACCTCGCCGGCCGCCGCGATCGACGGGGATTCGGCGACCGCCTGGGTGTCCAACTCGCTGCAGGCCGCCGTCGGTCAATGGATGCGGATCGATTTCGACCACCCGGTGACCAACGCGGCGATCACGTTGACGCCCAGCGCCACCGCCGTCGGCGCCCAGGTGCGTCGCATCCTGATCGAAACCGCCACCGGCAGCACCACTTTGCGCTTCGACGAGCCGGGCAAGCCGCTGGCCGCGGCACTCCCCTACGGCGAGACGCCGTGGGTGCGGATCACCGCGGCGGGCACCGACGACGGTTCGGCCGGGGTGCAGTTCGGCATCACCGACCTGACGGTCACCCAGTACGACGCGTCCGGGTTCGCCCACCAGGTCGACCTGCGACACACCGTGCGGGTGCCGGGGCCGCCGGCGGGCACGCCGGTCGCGGGCTGGGACCTGGGATCGGAGCTGCTGGGCAGGCCCGGCTGCGCCCGCGCGCCCGACGCCGTGCGCTGCGCGCCGTCGATGGCCCTGGCCCCGGAGGAACCGGTCAACTTCAGCCGGACGCTGACCGTGCCGACGCCGATGACGGTCACCCCGGCGGTGTGGGTGCGGCCGCGGCAGGGCCCCAAGCTCGCCGACCTGATCGCCGAGCCGAATACCACTGTGGCTCATGGTGATTCGGACACAGTGGACGTCCTCGGTTCGGCCTACGCGGCGACGGACGGCGACCCGGCAACCGCGTGGACGGCGCCCCAGCGGGTGGTGCAGCACAAGACCCCGCCCACCCTGACGCTCACCCTGCCACGGCCCACCGAGGTCACCGGCGTGCGGCTGACTCCCGGCCAATCGGTGCTGCCCGTGCATCCGACGATGGTGGCCGTCAACCTGGGCGACGGGCCGCAAGTGGCCGCGGTGAAAGCCGACGGGACGCAATCGATTCCGGTCAAACCCCGGGTGACCGACACCGTGACCGTCAGCCTGCTGAACTGGGCGGACGTCATCGACCGCAACGCGTTGGGTTTCGACCAGCTCAAGCCGCCCGGGCTGGCCGAAATCGCGGCGCTGGGCGCCGACGGCAACCCGATCGCGGCACCCGACCCCGGCCGCAACCGCGCCCGGGAGGTCACCGTCGGCTGCGAGCGCGGACCCGTCATCGCGGTCGCGGGCCGGTTCGTGCACACCGCGATTCACACCACGGTTGGGGCGATCCTGGATGACGCTCCCATCGCGGCGTTGCCGTGCGAACGCGACCCGATCGAGCTGCCCGCGGGTCAACAGGAATTGCTGATCAGCCCAGGCGCTCAGTTCGTGGTGGACGGGGCCCAGCTGTCCGCCCCCGTCCCCGCCGAAGCCGCACGGCCCGTTCGGGTTTCGTCATGGCGGGGATGGGGCCCGGATCGCCGCGAGGTGCAGGCACCGGCCTCGACCACCTCCCGCGTGCTGGTCGTCCCGGAAAGCATCAACCCCGGTTGGGTGGCGCGCACCAGCACCGGGACACGCCTGACGCCGATCGCCGTCAACGGGTGGCAGCAGGGCTGGGTGGTGCCCGCGGGCGACCCCGGGACCATCACGCTGACGTTCGCCTCCAACTCGCTCTACCGGGCGGGCCTGGCCGTGGGGCTGTCCCTGCTGCCGCTGCTGGCGCTGCTGGCGCTCTGGCGCACCCGGAGAAAGGGCGTCGACGACACGGCCGAGCCCGCGCGACCGTGGCGGCCCGGCGTGTGGGCGGCCGTCCCCGTGCTGGCCGCCGCGGCGGTGATCGCGGGCGTGGGCGGCGTGGCGGTGATGGGGGTGGCCCTGGCCCTGCGGTACGCGTTGGACCAGCGGCGCTGGGAGCACCTCAGCGTGGTGTGCGGCGCCGGCGGGCTGATCCTGGCGGGGGCGGCGCTGTCGCGCCAGCCCTGGCGGTCGGCCGACGGCTACGCCGGCCACTCCGCGAGTGTCCAGGCGCTGGCCCTGATTTCGCTTGCAGTGCTTGCCGCTTCGGTCGTGACCGCACCGCGTCGGCGGACCGCTCGGGCCGACGGGCCGCGCGACGAATAGTCGGCCGGGCTATTGGCTACCCGTTTACCGGCTGATTGACTGGATACGCGGGTTGGCGTAACCGCCATCGACCGAGGAGCTAGCGCCATGGACTGGTTTTCCGCACCCCAATATTGGGTGGGCAGACTGGTGCTCGAGCGCGGCGCCGCGGCGATCTATCTGCTCGGGTTCGTTGCGGCCGCGGTCCAGTTCCGCGCGCTCATCGGTGAGCGGGGCATCCTGCCCATTCCGCAGTTTCTGGCGCGCCAATCGTTTTGGCGCACGCCGAGCCTGTTTCATTTGCGCTATTCCGATCGGTTGTTTGCGGCCGTCGCCTGGTTCGGAGCGGCGTTGTCGGCGGCCGTCGTCGCCGGGGCCGCCGACGCGATGCCGCTGTGGGCCGCGATGGCGATGTGGCTGACGCTGTGGGTATTCTATCTGTCGATCGTGAACGTGGGGCAGACCTGGTACTCGTTCGGCTGGGAATCACTGTTGCTCGAAACCGGCTTTCTGATGATCTTTTTGGGCAACCACGACGTGGCACCTCCTGTCCTGACGTTGTGGATGGTTCGGCTGCTGTTGTTCCGTGTGGAATTCGGCGCGGGACTGATCAAGATGCGCGGCGACCCGTGCTGGCGTGACCTGACGTGTTTGTACTATCACCATGAGACGCAACCGATGCCGGGCCCGTTGAGCTGGTTTTTTCACCATCTCCCCAAGCCGCTGCACCGGATTGAGGTGGCGGGCAACCATTTCGCGCAGCTGATCGTGCCGTTCGGACTGTTCGCGCCGCAGCCGGTGGCCGGCGTGGCCGCCGCGATCATCGTCGTCACCCAGCTGTGGCTGGTCGCCTCGGGTAATTTCGCGTGGCTCAACTGGGTGACCATCGTGCTGGCGTTCAGCGCCATCGACGACGCGTCGGTCGCGGCGGTGCTGTCCACGAGCCTGGCCCCGGCGCATGCGGGTCCGACGCCGCTGTGGTTCATCGGCCTGGTCGTCGCGATCGCCGCGGCCGTGCTGTTCATGAGCTACTGGCCGCTGGCGAACATGCTGTCCTCGCGGCAGCGAATGAACATGTCTTTCAACTCGTTCCACTTGGTCAACACCTACGGCGCCTTCGGCAGCATCGGGCGGATCCGCCGCGAGGTGGTGATCGAGGGCACCGACGACGCGGTCGTCACCGCCCGCACCGTCTGGAAGGAATACGAATTCAAGGGCAAGCCGGGCGCGCTGCGCCGGCTGCCGCGACAGTGGGCCCCCTATCATCTGCGCCTGGACTGGCTGATGTGGTTCGCCGCGATCTCGCCGGGCTACGCGCAGCCGTGGTTGCGGCCGTTCTTGCAGCGGCTGCTGGAAAACGATCGACCCACGCTGCGGTTGTTGCGGCACAACCCCTTCCCGGATGCACCACCGAAGTTCGTGCGGGCGCAGCTCTACCAGTACCGCTTCACCACGCCGGCCGAGCTGCGTCGTGATCGGGCCTGGTGGCATCGCGGCCTGATCGGCGGGTACGTGCCGCCGATGAGTCTGCCGCGGGTGACCACCGCCACTTGAGGCCGAGAAACGGGTGTCCCGGCGCGGTTCCGTTCACCGCAATTCAAACCCTGGTCAGCCCAACCGATCCGCCATAGCCTCGCCTGGCACTGCGCCGCAGTTCTTGCCGGCGCGAATCGCACGTGTCGAACCGCTACGAGGATACGCAACCTGTGAGTCTGTCCAGCACTTCGCTTTTGGCCCGCACCGGGCGACCTTCGGTACCGCACCGAACCGCTCGGTCAACCCGGTGTCCGAGTCGGCGGAGTCCGATGTCGGCGCGGCGCTATGCCGCGGTCCTGCTGGCCGGCCTCGCGCTGCTGCTGCCGGCGTGCGTCTCCCGCCAACACGCCGCCGGTCCCGGTCAGGTGCCGACGCAAGTCCCGCTGTCCCAGCTGGCCGACCTCACGCTGAAGGTCGGCGATCAAAAGAGCGTGGCCACCGAAGCCATGCTGCGCGCCGCCGGCCAACTGCAGGGCCTTGCGTACCGGATCGACTTCTCGACCTTCACCTCCGGGCCCCCGATGGTCGAAGCCGCCGCCGCGGGCAAGATCGATTTCGCCATCACCGGTGACACCCCACCGATCTTCGGCGCGGTCGCCAACGCCCGCATCAAGGTGGTGTCCGCCTACGACGGCGGCGGTCCCGGCGACCAGATCCTGGTCCACACCGATTCGACCATCCGGTCGGTCCCCGACCTGCGCGGCAAGACGATCGCGCTCGCCAAGGGCAGCTCAGCGCACGCCAATGTGCTCGACCAGCTGGACAAGGCCGGTCTCAAACCGGCCGATGTCCACCTCGTGTTCCTGCAGCCCGCCGACGCCCTGTCCGGATTTCGTAACGGTCAGGTCGACGCCTGGGCGGTGTGGGATCCCTATACCGCCCAGGCCGAACAGCAGCTCCCGGTGCGCGGCCTGGTCACACGCAAGCACAAGTACTCGTTTGGCATCGCCTCCGACAAGGCACTGGCCGATGCGAAGACCAACACGGCCCTGGGGGATCTGCTGACGCGATACGCCCGAGCCGCGGCATGGGCTCGCGAGCACCCGCAGGAGTGGGCCGCCGAATACGCCAAGTCCGCCGGCGTCGACCCCGCCGTCGCCGCCGTCGCGCAGGGACGCACGCTGCGCCAGCCGATCCCGCTGGACGACACCGTGGTGGGCGCCGAGCAACGGCTCACCGATCTGTTCGCGGCCGCCGGCCAGATCCAGTCCGCGCCGCATTTCGGCGACTGGGTGGATCGTCGCTTCAACGCCACGGCGGCGACTCACTAATCCGCTGAGGGCTGTCGCTCCGAGGTCCGCGCACCGCGGCTACTTCCGGTAGGACAGCGCCCCGGTGCCCGCTAGCTTGCCGCCTTCGACGATCAGGTACTCGGGGCGGATCGGCGTGCCGGCGAACCAGCTTTCCAGGATTTCCCTGGTGCCGGCCGCGTAGCGCGCCTGCGCGGACAATGTGGTGCCCGAAACATGCGGTGTCATGGCGTTATTCGGCATCGTCCGCCAGGGGTGGTCGGGTGGCGGTGGCTGCGGATACCACACGTCCCCGGCGTAGCCGGCCAGCTGACCGGACCGCAGCGCGCCCGCGATGGCCTCCGGGACGGTCTCCTCGGCGCGGGCCGTGTTGACGATGTAGGAGCCCCGCCGCATCGTCGAAATCAGCTTCTCGTCGAACATCCTGCGGGTGCCGTCGTAGAGCGGCGAGTGGATGGACACCACGTCGACCGCCCGCACCAGCGATTCGACCGTGGGGTGAAACGTCACGTTGAGTCGTTTCTCGGCTTCCGGCGCCAGCCGGCGGGTGTCGGTGTAGTGCAGGTTGACGTCGAACGGTGCCAGCCGGCGCAACACCGCACGCCCGATCCGCCCGGCGGCAATCACTCCGACGTCCATCCCCTCCAGGTCGTAGGCGCGTGCGGCGCAATCGGCGATGTTCCAGCCGCCGTCGGTCGCCCACCGGTGCGACGGCACGAAATTGCGGACCAGCGCCAGGATCTGCATCACCGTGTGCTCGGCGACGCTGATGCTGTTGCTGTACGTCACCTCGGCCACGGTGATCCCGCGCGCTTGCGCCGCGTCCAGATCAACGTGGTCCGAGCCGATGCCGGCGGTCAGGGCCAACTTGAGGTTGGGCGCCTTGGCGATGCGCTCCTTGGTCAGGTAGGCCGGCCAAAACGGTTGCGATATCACGATTTCCGCATCGGCCAGCTCGCGCTCGAATTCCGAATCGGGGCCGTCCTTGTCCGAGGTCACCACCAATTCGTGCCCGGCGTCTTGGAAGAACTTGCGCAGCCCCAAAGCGCCCGAGACACAGCCGAGCAGCTCGCCGGGAGTGAAGTCGAGCGTCGACGGGGTCGGCACGGTGCTGCCGTCGGGGTATCCCTGGATCGCCGGGACGCTGTCGCGCGCGTAGTGCGGCGGGTACCCGTCGACGGGATCGGGGTAGAGCACCATCACACACTTGGCCATCGAGTTCTCCTTCAGCCGGCGGTCAGGCCCAGTCTCAGACGGCGACCGCGCGGTTGTCCAAGACGCGATTCCGACCGGCCGATAGGCGGCGCCGATCAGCGCCGCTAGGACGGCTCGCTGAGCGTCGCGCCGATGCGGGCCTCGCGCGCGGTGCGGCGCAGCGCGCGGGTCAGCAACGAGCCCGGCTCGGCCCGGTTGGTGACCAGCGCTATCAACGCGGTGACCGACGGGCGCCGCAACGCCAGCACGCTGACCCCGGCGGGCACGCCCAGGGTGTGAATCCACGGTTGCGGCACGATGCTCGCCCACCGGCCGGTGCGGACGTGCGCGAACAGCGCTGCCACGGAATCGGTTTCCAGCCGCGGGGTCACCTGCAGGCCATGGGTGGCCAGCGCGTCGTCGATGAGCCGGCGCCCCCGCATGCCCTGCGTCAGCAGGCACAGCGGCAACTGCACGGCGTCCGACCACGTCATGTTTTTCGCTTCGCCACCAAGGAGTTCGGCGGCGGCGATGAGCACCGGCTGCTCGTGATACAGCGGGGTGACCAGCAGGTCGGCCGTGTCCTGTTGGTCCGGATACAGGATGCCCGCGTCCAGTTCGAACCTGCGGACGCGTTCCACGATGCCGGCCGAGCGCAGGTTGACCTCGAGCTGAACCCGGACCAACGGATGCGCCGCGCAGAACGGATCCGTCAGCAACGCAACGGTAGTCGACGCGGCCGGTACCACCCCAAGCCGCAATTCACCGGTCAGGCCGGCCTGCAGCGCGGTGACTTCCTGCTTGAGGGCGTCGCGGTCGGCCAGGATGCGCCGCGCCCACGGCACCAGCCGCTCACCCTCCGGGGTGAGGCCCTCGAACTTCTGACCGCGCCGCACCAACGGAACGTTGAGTTCCGATTCGAGCTTGCGGATCGCTTCCGACAGCGCGGGTTGGGAGACGTAACAGGCGCTCGCCGCGCGGGCGAAATGGCGCTCCTGCGCGAGCGCGACGAAGTACTCCAGCTGACGGAACAGCATGTGCCCATTCGATCACGTGGCCCGGCGGGACGCTCGTTCGCAGGTCTCCCGAAGGCCGGCGCGCTCTCTAGAGCGTTTCGTCCAGCTCGCCGAGGCGGTCGGTCAGCCGTAGATTCTCGGAGTAGTCGACCGGGCAACTGATCAGCGACACACCGTCGTCGTCGAGCGCGGCCCGCAGCGTGGGCAGCAGTTCGTCGGCGCTGTTGATCCGGTATCCCTTGGCGCCGAAGCTTTCTGCGTACTTGACCACGTCGGGGTTGTTGAACTTCACGTAGTAGTGCGCCCCGAGCTCGAGGTCCATCTTCCATTCGATGAGGCCGTAACCACCGTCCTCCCAGATCAGCACCACCAGCGGGATGCGCTCGCGCACGGCGGTCTCGATTTCCTGCGAGTTCATCAGGAACGCGCCGTCGCCGACGACGGCCAGCACCTTGGCCTCCGGCTGCGCCAGCTTGACACCCAGCGCCCCCGGGAGGGCAAAACTCATGGTGGACAAGCCATTCGAGATCAGGCAGGTATTGCGCTCGAAGGTCGGGTAGAGCCGCGCCATCCACATCTTGGTGGCTCCGGTGTCGACCAGCACGATGTCGCTGCGACCCAGCGCCGCGCGGGTATCGGCGACCACCCGGGCGGGCGCCAGCGGGTAGCGCGAATCCTGTTGTCCCCGTTCGAATTCGTCGGCCAGCAGGCCCGAGCCGGGCACATCGGCGGCGTGGTCGAAGGTATGACCGGACAGCGCGTCGGTCAGGGCGTTCAGCGAGTCGCTGATGTCGCCGATGATCCCCACGTCGACGGAGTAGTGCGCGTCCACCTCGGCCGGGAAGCGGTGGATGTGGATGATCTTCTTGTCGCCCTGCGGGTTGATCCGGACCGGGTCGAATTCCTGCAACTCGTAGCCGACGGCGATGACGGCGTCGGCGTTGTCGAAGCCGAAGTTGACGTAGTCGTGCCGCATGAAGCCCAGCGTCCCGATGCTGTTCGGGTGGTCGTCGGGCATGACGCCCTTGCCGTGGAACGTGTTGGCCACCTGGATGCCGAATTCCTCGGAGAAGCGCACCAGGGCCTTGGTCGCGTCGGCGCGCGCGGCGCCGTGCCCGGCCAGCACCACCGGGCGTTTGGCGTTGCGCAGCACATCGACGGCGCGCGCCACCTGGCGCGGGGCCGGCGCGTCGGCGCGGACGACATTGCGGGGCAACGGTCGCAGGTCGTAGTCGGTGTCGTCGGCGTCGATGTGCTCGGGCACCGCCAGGTAGACCGCGGCCGGACGCTCGGCCTCGGAGACTTTGAACGCCTTGCGGACCATCTCGGGGATGGCCCGCGCGGTCGGGACGCCGGCCGACCACCGGGTGATGGGGGCGAACATCGACACCAGGTCGACGTACTGGTGTGACTCCTTGAACTCCCGGTCGTGGCCCACCTGCGCGGAGATGGCGACCAGCGGGGTGCTGTTGGTGGTGGCGTCGGCCACCCCGAGCTGCATGTTGATGGCGCCGGGGCCCAGCGTGGCCGAGACCACCGCGGCGCGTCCGGTGACCCTGCCGTACATCTCGGCCATGAACGAGGCGGCCTGCTCGTGCCGGGTGAGCACATAACGGATGGACGAGGAAGCCAGCGCCTGCACCAACCGGATGTTCTCCTCGCCGGGCACCCCGAACACGACGGAAACACCCTCGTTTTCCAGGCACTTGACGATCAGCTCAGCGGCTTTGGTCATCCGACACCTCCCTTAGGGGAACGATAGTGGCAGGCTAGGTGTTGGACTTTTCAGCCGTAAGCAACACGAACCCGATGAAGGAGGGCCGACGTGCCCATCGCCACCATTAACCCGGCTACCGGCGAGACAGTGAAGACCTTCACCCCGGCCACCGACCAGGAAGTCGACGCCGCGATTGCCCGTGCCTACGAACGCTTCCTCGATTACCGCCACAACACCACGTTTGCCCAGCGGGCCGAGTGGGCAAACGCCACCGCCGACCTGCTCGAGGCGGAGGCCGACGATGTCGCCGCCATGATGACGCTGGAGATGGGCAAGACCCTGAAGTCGGCCAAGGCGGAAGCGCTGAAGTGCGCCAAGGGTTTTCGCTACTACGCCGAAAACGCCGAGAAGCTGCTGGCCGACG
>NZ_LZLL01000123.1:0-10460 GCF_001669335.1 Mycobacterium sp. 1245852.3
GTCCAGCCGTGCCGCTCGGCGTAGCGGATGTACATCCGGGCCAAGTCGGCGGCGAACAAGGCCGACTCTTCGCCGCCCTCACCGGATTTCACTTCGAGGACGATGTCGTCGGCGTCATGCGGGTCGCGCGGGGCCAGCATGTCGGTGAGCTGGGTGTCCAGCTCGGCCACCTGGGCTTCCAGATCCGTGACCTCGGCGGCGAAGGAGGCGTCGTCGGCGGCCAGCTCTCGCGCCGTCTCCAGGTCGTCGCGGGCGGCCGCCAACTTGCGGTAGGTGCCCACGATTGGGGCCAGCCGGGCGAACCGGCGTCCGGCCTTGCGCGCCTCGTCGGGATTACTGTGCAATTCGGGGTCGGCCAGCCGGCGTTCGAGGTCGGCGTGCTCGGCCAGCAGCACGTCAATGGTCTGTACCGGTTTGGTCACTGCCTTACCTCCTGCCCCGTTTCGCCCGTCGTTGCCGCAAACGCAAACCGACGCCCGGCCCGTGCGAGGAGTCGCACAGTTCGGGCGTCGGTATCCGAGCTATTTGTCGGCAGCAGCTCCGGCGTTGCGCTTGCCGTAGCGCTTCTCGAAGCGGGCCACCCGGCCACCGCTGTCCAGGATCTTCTGCTTGCCGGTGTAGAAGGGGTGGCACTGCGAGCAGACCTCGACGACGATGCGGCCGCCGTCCTTGGTGCTGCGCGTCTGGAAGGTGTTGCCACAACCGCAGAGCACCGTGGTCTCCGCGTAGGCGGGGTGAATGTCAGCTTTCATGATTCCTCTTCGATCGTGTCGAGCGTGATTATGCCAGGTCAACCCCTGTCCTCCCAAAACACGGGGACGCCCCCAGGCATTCCCGGCCCGTGGGTGGCCGGCGCGAGACATAGATCACGACGATCGCACGCGGCGTGTCGGGTGCGTGGTTTACGTGTCGCGGCCGCCGGCGGACCGGGTTAGTCGTTGTCCATCCCGGGGGTCGTCTTGGACACCTGGACCAGGAACTCGTAGTTGTTCTTCGTCTTGCGCAGCTGCGACATCAGCAGGTCGATGGCCTGGTGTGAGTCCAGCCCCGACAGCACGCGGCGCAGCTTGTGCACGATGCCGAACTCGTCCGGCGAGAGCAGCAGCTCGTCCTTGCGCGTACCGGACGGGTTGACGTCGACCGCGGGGAAGACCCGCCGCTCGGAGATCTTGCGGTCCAGCTTCAGCTCGGCGTTACCGGTGCCCTTGAACTCCTCGAAGATGACCGTGTCACCGGTGGAGCCCGTCTCGACCATCGCGGTGGCGATGATGGTCAGCGATCCGCCTTCCTCGATGTTGCGGGCCGCACCCAGGAACCGCTTGGGCGGGTACAACGCGGTGGAGTCGACACCACCGGACAGGATCCGGCCCGACGCCGGCGACGCGTTGTTGTACGCGCGCCCGAGGCGGGTGATCGAGTCCAGCAGCACGACGACGTCCTTGCCCTGCTCGACCAGCCGCTTTGCCCGCTCGATCGCCAGCTCGGCGACCGAGGTGTGGTCGGACGGCGGCCGGTCGAAGGTCGACGCGATGACCTCACCCTTGACCGAGCGGGTCATGTCGGTGACCTCCTCGGGACGCTCGTCGACGAGCACGACCATGAGGTGGCATTCCGGGTTGTTCTTGGTGATCGCGTTCGCGATGTCCTGCAGGATCGTGGTCTTACCGGCCTTGGGCGGCGACACGATCAGCGCGCGCTGGCCCTTGCCGATCGGCATGATCAGGTCGATGACCCGGGTGGTCAGCCGGTCGCTGGTGGTCTCCAGACGCAGGCGCTGGTTGGGGTACAACGGCGTCAGCTTGGAGAAGTCGGGACGCTTCTTGGCGTCCTCGACCGAGCCGCCGTTGACGCTGTCCAGTCGCACCAACGGGTTGAACTTCTGCCGCTGGTTGGGCTGTTCGCCTTCCTTGGGCACGCGGACCGCGCCGGTGACGGCGTCACCGCGACGAAGGCCGTTCTTGCGCACCATGTTCATCGACACGTAGACGTCGTGCGGGCCGGCCAGGTAGCCGGAGGTGCGCACGAAGGCGTAATTGTCGAGAACGTCAAGGATGCCGGCTACCGGCTGGACGACGTCGTCCTCGCGCAGTTCGGTGTCGCCACCCTCGCCGGATCGCTCGCCCCGGCGGCGGCGGTCGCGGAAGCGGCGTCCCCGCCGGCCCTGACGGCCCTCGCCGTCGTCGTCCTGTTGGTTGGAGCCGCCGCGGCCCTGCTGGCCGCCCGAGTTCTGATCCTGGTCGTTGCCGCCGCCGTCCTGGCCGCGGTCGTCGTTCTGGTTGTCGTTTTTGGGCTTCTGGCGCCGCTCGGCCTCACCGGTGGCTGCGCCGTCACGGCCGCCCGAGCCCTCGCGGTCGGCCTCGTCGTTGCCGCGGCCGGCCGAACCGGCCTCGCGGGAGGCGCCGCGTCGTTCGCGGCGGGGCGTCTCGGTGCTGGCGCCGTTCTGGTCGCCCTTGGCGGCCGGCGCTTCGGCGCTGTCGGTGCCGTTCTTGGCGTTGTCGTTGATGTCCGACTTGCCGCTGTCCTCAGCGGTCTTGGTGCCATTGGCCGGAACGCCATTGGCCTGTCCCCGGACTTCTTTGATCGCGGCGATCAGTTCGTTCTTACGCATGCCCGACGTCCCTTTGACGCCAACTTGATTGGCCAGCGCGCGCAGCTCGGGCAGCACCATCGTGGACAGTGCACCTCCCGAGACGGCGGGTTTCGCGTCTGGAGTGTCAGTCACGGCATTCGACAGTTGATTGGCGTCAGTGTTTTCGCCAGCCGTGAACAGGTCCGTATCAGTCACGGATTTCCTTTCTTCCCCCGCTGATCAGGTCATACGGGGGGTTCGTTGCATTCAGGCAATTGCCGAGTGCGCCCAATCATCGACTCTGCAACGGTGATCGCCTGGATCGGCGGAGTAAACGGCGAACCTCGTCCACAAGAAGAATTGGTGTTGTCCTAGCGGCAAGGCAGTATGGATGCAGATGCAGATGCTGCGATTGCTGGACGGCTCCGAGGATAGCCCCCATCCCTGTCGGAAGCAAGCAAACCCTCCGGCCACGCTGTGGATCAACCGACGACGGTGACCCCCGGGCTCCAGCGAACAGGTTCGCCAGCCGTCATTTTGGTGATGGCAAATCCGTGTGTCGCCCCGTACCCCACCACTTCGGAGGGGAGCTCCGACGCCGTGGTCAGCGCAATCAGCGATGGTCCGGCCCCGGAGAGCGTCGTCGCAACGTTATGACGCCGCAGCAGCCGCAAATATTCCGCCGAGGCCGGCATGGCCGGTGCGCGCTGCGGCTGGTGCAACACGTCCTCGGTCGCCGCCATGAGCAGGTCGGGGCGCTCGGTCAGCGCCACCACCAGCAACGCCGCGCGACTGACGTTGAAGCGGGCGTCCTCGTGGCTGACCTGCGCGGGCAGCAGCACGCGGGTCTCCGCGGTGAGCGAGCGTTCCTCGGGAATCGCCGAGTACAGGTGGATATCGGGGTGCAGTCGTAGCGGCACCGCCGCGTACGCGGGGCGATCACCACCGCGGTCCACCCACGACACGACCGCACCGCCCAGGACGGCGGCCGCCGCGTTGTCGGGATGACCCTCGAACTCCGAGGACAGCTGGATCAGCTGGGTCTCGCTGAGGGGATTTGAATCCGCCTGTGCGACAAGGCCATTAGCGGCCGCCAGCCCGCCGACCACCGCGGCCGCGGACGAGCCGAGGCCGCGCGAATGCGGGATGGCGTTGCGGCAACGCACCAGAAGGCCCGGTGCGCGGACCCCGACGGCCCGCAGCCCACATTCCACGGCACGCACCACCAGGTGCTCCGGACCTACCGGCAGCTGACCCGCCCCCTCGCCCTCGACCAACACCACCAAGCCGGAATCGGTTGTCTCGACGGTGATTTCGTCATAGAGGCTCAACGCCAGGCCGATGCTGTCGAAGCCGGGACCGAGGTTGGCGCTGGACGCCGACACCACCGCGCTGGCCACCAGCCCCGCGGGCAGCATCGGGGTCATCAACAGCCCTTCGTTGCGAGCGCGCACATTTGTCAGGCCAGCCCCAGCTTTTCGACCACCAAGCCCGGATCCACCGGCAGCGGGGTCACGGTCGGCATGTCGCGCAGCGCGGTGTCGGGGTCCTTGAGGCCGTTGCCGGTCACCGTGCACACGACCGTCGACCCGCGGGCCACCCAACCGTCGTCGACGGCCTTGAGCAGTCCGGCGATGCTGGCCGCCGAGGCCGGTTCGACGAACACGCCTTCGGACTCGGCCACCAGGTGATAGGCGGACAGGATCTCCTCGTCGGTCGCGGCCAGGAACCGGCCATTCGATTGCTGCTGCGCGTCAACGGCCGCCGTCCACGACGCGGGCGCGCCGATGCGGATGGCGGTCGCGATGGTCTCCGGGTTCTTTACCGGCGCGCCATGCACCAGCGGGGCCGCACCGGCCGCCTGGGTGCCCAGCATGCGCGGCAACCTCTCGATCAGCCCTTCGTGGTGATACTCGGTGTATCCCTTCCAGTACGCGGTGATGTTGCCCGCGTTGCCGACCGGCAGGGCGTGCACGTCGGGCGCGGTTCCCAGCGCGTCGACGATCTCGAACGCCGCCGTCTTCTGGCCCTCGATGCGCACCGGGTTGACCGAGTTGACCAACGCGATGGTCGGGAAGTCGGCGGCCATCTTGCGGGCCAACTCCAGACAATCGTCGAAGTTACCGTCGATCTGGATGATCTTGGCGCCGTGCATGACCGCCTGCGCGAGCTTGCCCATCGCGATCTTGCCCTGCGGTATCAGCACCGCGCAGGTGATGCCGGCGCGCGCCGCGTAGGCCGCCGCCGACGCCGAGGTGTTTCCGGTGGACGCGCACAGCACCGCCTGCTGGCCGCGCGCCAGCGCATCGGTGACCGCCATCGTCATGCCCCGGTCTTTGAACGAGCCGGTGGGATTGAGGCCTTCGACCTTGAGATGCACGCTGCAGCCGGTCTTTTCCGAGAGCCGACGCGCCGCGATCAGGGGGGTGCCACCCTCGAGCAGGGTGACCGGGGTCCAGTCGTCGCCCACGGGCAACCGCTCCCGGTAGGCCTCGATGAGACCCGGCCACGGTTTGTGGACGGCGGTGCGCGGGGCGCTCATAGGGTGGTCCCTTCCAGTCGCAGTACGCTGGTCACGCTCTGCACGACGTCCAAATCGGCCAGCGCCTCCACGGTTTCGGACAGCGCGGCATCGGTGGCGCTGTGGGTGACCACCACGATGCGGGCGCCCACCCGTCGTCCGTCCTCGTCCGCGACGCCTTCCTGACGAACTTCGGCGATGCTAACCTCGCGCTTGGCGAATTCGGCCGCGACCGAGGACAGCACGCCGGGCTTGTCGGCGACGTTCATGCTGACGTAGTAGCGCGTGGAGATGAAACCCATTGGTGCGATGGGCAGTTGGGCGTACTTGGATTCCTTCGGCCCGCGGCTGCCCAGCACCCGGTTGCGCGCGGCCATCACCATGTCACCGGCCACCGCGGACGCGGTCGGCGCGCCGCCGGCGCCCTGACCGTAGAACATCAGCCGGCCGGAGGCCTTCGCCTCGACCACCACCGCGTTGAACGCGCCGTTGACCGTGGCCAGCGGGTGTGACAGCGGCACCAGCGCCGGATAGACCCGTGCCGAAACCCGTTCTTGGCCATCGTCGGTCGTGATGCGCTCGCAGATGGACAGCAGCTTGATGGTGCAACCGAGGGCCCGGGCCGACTCGAAGTCGGGCGGGGTGACCTTGGTGATGCCCTCGCGGTGGACGTCGTCGGCGGTCACCCGGGTGTGGAAAGCGATGGACGCCAGGATCGCGGCCTTGGCCGCCGCGTCGTAGCCCTCGACGTCGGCGGTGGGGTCGGCCTCGGCGTAGCCCAGCGCGCTGGCTTCGGCCAGCGCCGTGTCGTAGTCGGCGCCGGTGCTGTCCATCGCGGACAAGATGTAGTTAGTGGTGCCGTTGACGATGCCGGCCACCCGCAGCACCGTGTCGCCGGCCAGCGACTGTGTGAGCGGGCGGATGACCGGAATGGCGCCCGCGACGGCCGCCTCGAAATACAGGTCAACGTGCGCGCTTTCGGCGGCCTGCGCCAGCTCGCCGGTGGAGGTGGCCAGCAGCGCCTTGTTCGCGGTGACGACCGACTTACCGTGCTCGAGGGCGCACAGGATGGCCTTGCGGGCCGGTTCCACCGGCCCCATCAGTTCCACGACGATGTCGACGTCGTCGCGCGCGGCGAGCTCTTCGATGTCGTCGGTGAGCAGTTCGACCGGGACACCGCGGTCATCGGCGACGCGGCGCACTCCGATGCCACGCAGCACCAGGGGTGCGCCGACACGGGCGGCGAGGTCATCGGCGCTGTCCTCGATTATTCGGACAACTTCGCTACCGACGTTGCCCAACCCGAGTACCGCTACACCGACCGGCTTTTCGTCACGGGGCACAGTTTCACCTCACTTCCAGACTTAGGAGATCGTCGACCGTCTCGCGCCGCAAGATCAGACGCGCGCGGCCGTCGCGCACCGCGACGACGGCGGGGCGGCAGATCATGTTGTAACGGCTCGACAATGAATAGCAGTAGGCGCCGGTAGCGGCCACCCCGAGCAGGTCGCCGGGCCGCAGATCGCCGGGAACCCAGGTGTCGCGCACCACGATATCGCCGCTCTCGCAATGCTTTCCGACGACACGAGCCAACTCCGCCGGCGCATCGCTGAGCCGCGAGACCAGCCGGGCATCGTACTGCGCGTCATACAGGGCGGTGCGGATGTTGTCGCTCATACCGCCGTCGACGCTGACGTAGCGCCGGTGTGCGGTGGCGCTGACGTCGACGTCCTTGACGGTGCCCACCTCGTAGAGCGTGATGGTGCCCGGCCCAGCGATCGCGCGCCCGGGCTCGACCACCAGCCGCGGGGTCGGCAGTCCGACGGCCGCCGACTCGTTGCGCACAATCGCGCTCAGCTTGGCGGCCAGCTCACCCATCGGCGGCGGATCGTCGGCGGCGAGGTAGGAAATGCCAAGCCCGCCACCGAGGTCCACGGTGGAGATCTGCGCCGTCTTGTCGACACCGAACCGCTCCACGGCGTCGTGCAACAGGCCGATGACCCGGTGCGCGGCGATTTCGAAGCCGGCGACGTCGAAGATCTGCGAACCGATGTGACTGTGCAGACCCACCAGCCGCAGGTGCTGGGTCTCGAATACCTTGCCCACGGCGTCCAGGGCCGCACCGCTGGCCAACGACAGGCCGAACTTCTGGTCCTCGTGTGCGGTGGAGATGAACTCGTGAGTGTGCGCCTCGACGCCGACCGTGAGACGCACGAAGACGTCCTGGACGATGCCCGCCTCGGCCGCGATGGCATCGAGGCGTTCGATCTCGATCATCGAGTCCAAAACGACATGCCCGACACCGGCTTTGACCGCCGCCGTCAGTTCGGCGACGGATTTGTTGTTGCCGTGAAAGGTGATCCGCTCCGGTGGGAAGTTGGCGTGCAACGCGACGGCCAGTTCACCGCCGGTGCACACGTCGAGCGACAGCCCTTCTTCGTCGATCCAGCGCGCGATCTCGCTGCACAGGAACGCCTTGGCGGCATAGTGCACGTTCTTGCCGCCACCGAAGGCGGTCGCGATCTCGCGACAGCGGGACCGAAAGTCGTCCTCGTCGACGACGAACAGTGGGGTGCCGTACTCCTGGGCCAGGTCGCTCACCGTAACGCCCGCGATGGCGGCGACGCCATCGTCATTGCGAACTGTGTTGCGCGGCCACACGTTCGGCGCCAGCAGCAGCAACTCCTCGGGGGATTGCGGCCGCAGCGGGCTTTCGGCGTGGCGGGCCTCTTCGGCGTGCCGAGGGCCGGCGGGGTGAACGTTCACATTCGCTCCGGAGCCGTGACGCCCAGTATCGCCAGTCCGTTGGCGATCACCTGGCGGGTCGCCTGGCACAGCGCCAGGCGCGCGGTGTGCAGGTCGCTCGGTTGCTCATCGCCCTGCGGCAAGACCCGGCAGGAGTCGTAGAACCGGTGGTAGTCGCCGGCGAGGTCTTCCAGGTACCGGCACACCCGGTGGGGTTCGCGCAAGGTGGCCGCCGTGTCGAGCACCCGCGGGAACTCGCCGATGGTGCGCAGCAGCGTCCCCTCCTTGTCGTGGCTGAGCAGCTCGAGGTGGCCTTCAAAACCGGCGCCGCCGGGGATCAGGCCGAGTTCGGCCGCGTTGCGGGCCAGCGCCGAGAGTCGGGCATGCGCGTATTGCACGTAATAGACCGGGTTTTCATTCGACGCCGACGACCACAGCGCGAGGTCGATGTCGATCGGGGTGTCCACCGAGGAGCGAATCAGGCTGTAGCGTGCGGCGTCGACGCCGATCGCCTCCACCAGGTCGTCCAGCGTGATCACCGTTCCGGCCCGCTTGCTCATCCGGACCGGCTGGCCGTCACGGACCAGGTTGACCATCTGCCCGATGAGCACCTCGACGGCGGCCGGGTCGTCGCCGAACGCCGCCGCCACGGCCTTGAGCCGGGCGATGTATCCGTGGTGGTCGGCCCCCAGCATGTAGATGGCCAGGTCGAACCCGCGCTGGCGCTTGTCCAGGTAGTAGGCGATGTCACCGGCGATGTAGGCGGGCTTGCCGTCGCTCTTGATGACGACGCGGTCCTTGTCGTCACCAAAGGCGCTGGTGCGCAACCAGGTTGCGCCGTCCTTCTCGTAGATGTTGCCGGTCTCGCGCAGCCTGCCGATGGCTTGGTCGACCAGGCCCTTGGTGTGCATCGAGTCTTCGTGGGTGTAGACGTCGAAGTCGGTGCCGAACTCGTGCAACGACTCCTTGATGTGGGTGAACATCAGGTCGACGCCGATCTCGCGGAAGGTCTCGCGCATCTCGTCGTCGGGCAGGCTCAGCGCGTCGGGCGCCTTCTGCAGCACCTGAGCGGCGATGTCGTTGATGTAGGCGCCCGCGTACCCGTCTTCGGGGGTGGGCTCGCCCTTGGCCGCGGCGATCAGCGAGCTGGCGAACCGGTCGATCTGCGCGCCGTGGTCGTTGAAATAGTATTCGCGCACCACCGCGGCGCCCTGTGTGGCCAACAGCCGCCCCAACGCGTCGCCGACGGCGGCCCAGCGGGTCCCGCCGATGTGGATCGGCCCGGTGGGGTTGGCCGACACGAATTCGAGGTTGATGTTGCGTCCGGCCAGTGCGTCGGAGTGGCCGTATCGGTCGCCGGCGTCGATGACGTTGGTGATGACGACGGCTTGCGCCGACGCCTCGAGGCGCAGGTTGATGAAGCCGGGTCCGGCCACCTCGGCCGAGGCGACGCCGGCGGCGGAGGCCAGCGCCTCGGCGAGCCATCCGGCCAGGTCGCGGGGGTTGGCACCGACCTTCTTGCCCAGCTGCAGCGCCAGGTTGCTGGCGTAATCGCCGTGCTCGGGATTGCGGGGACGTTCCACGGTGACCGTCGGCGGCAGCGCGGCAGCATCGAGCCCGCGCTCGGCCAACACCGCGGCGGCGGTGGTCTTGAGCAGCTCAGCCAGGTCAGCGGGGGTCACGAGCGTCCATCCTATTGGCTGGTGCGCCCCCACCCCGAATCCATTGCGGTGATGGGGCGGCCGCTTGGATGCGTTAGTCTGTCCGTGCTTGTTCGAAAGCCCCATGGCGCAACAGGTACTTGGTGCGCCCCCGTAGCTCAGGGGATAGAGCGTCTGCCTCCGGAGCAGAAGGCCGCAGGTTCGAATCCTGCCGGGGGCACCAAGGTTTAAGCAGGTCAAACACGATTTTTGACCCTAGCAGACGACCGCAATGTTGTCCGGCTGTTATTCGGCCATGCCGCTCCCGTTTGCTCGCGGACTACCCCAACCGCAAACACAGGAGCCACACAAATGCCCCTCCATCCAGTCAACACGCGCGTCGTCAACAGCGCCTACCTTGATCGTCCGGCCGTGCCAGCCGTTGCGGACCTGCATCTCCAGGGTGACCGTTTCATCGTCCACGACACAGCCGTACTGAACATGCCGCACGCCACCGCGGTCATCCGGCGCCACGTCGCCCCCGACGGCGACGTTTCGTTCACCGGGCACGTCGACGCCGCTGCGCCGCCGGACTGGATCGACGACACCACGCAGGCCGGCGACGCCGCCAAGGCGTGGGCGTTCGTCGTGGCCGAGCTGGACGCGGCGCGCGCCGAATACCAGCGGGCGGCGGCCATCGAACGCCACCCGGCCGGGACCGTGCTGTGAACGTGGCCGCGACGATGACACACGACGACGACCGCAGCCGACACCAGATCGACACGGCCCCCGGAGCTGCCGTCAACCTGCCTACCGACCATCTCAACGCCTGGTCACAATCCGTGGACGGCCCCCCAATCTGGGCAGTCGATCAGCCTTCATCGGAACCGGATGGTGCCAGGCCGGACGGTGTCGGCTGGGGCGAGGCGTGGATCACCGCGGTAGCGGTGCTGTCCATGTTCCTGGTCGTCGCGCTAACTGGCGC
>NZ_LZLL01000124.1:0-12598 GCF_001669335.1 Mycobacterium sp. 1245852.3
GGATCTCCTCGGTGTGGTTGCTGGGGGCGCGGTACTGGCCGCCGCGCTTGTGGTACTCGGGCGCGGGCAGGGCGCGCTTGTCCAGCTTGCCGTTGACCGTCAGCGGCAGGCTTTCCAGCACGACGACCGCGGCCGGGACCATGTAGGCCGGCAGCCGCTTGCCCAGCTGGGTGCGCAGTTCGGTCGGGTCGGCGGTCCCGGTGATGTAACCCACCAGGCGCTTGTCGCCGGGGCGGTCCTCGCGGGCGATCACCGCCGCCTGGTCCACGCCGTCCAGCGCGGCCAGCGCCGACTGGATCTCGCCGAGCTCGATGCGGTAGCCGCGGATCTTGACCTGCTCGTCGGCGCGACCCAGGTACTGCAACTGGCCGTCGGCGCCCCAGCGGACCAGGTCACCGGTGCGGTACATCCGCGCGCCCGGCCCGCCGAACGGGCAGGCCACAAAGCGCGAGGCCGTCAATCCGGACCGGCGGGCGTAGCCGGTGGCGACGCCGCGGCCGGCCACATACAGCTCACCGACCACGCCTTCCGGCGCCGGCCGCAGCCACTTGTCCAGCACGAACAGCGCCGCGCCGGGAACCGGCGAGCCGATCGGCGGGGCCCCGGAGTCGCCCGCCAACGGCGTGCTCATCGCGGCGTACACGGTGGCCTCGGTCGGGCCGTAGGCGTTGATCATCACCCGTCCCGGCGCCCACCGGTCGACCACCTCGGCCGGGCAGGCCTCACCGGCCACCACCAGGGCGGTGTCGTCCAGGCCCTCCGGCGAGAGCATGCCCACCGCCGACGGGGTCTGGCTCAGGACGTTGACCTTCTCGGCGACCAGCAGGGCGTGCAGCTCATCGGGTGAGCCGGCGACGGACTCGGGCACCACCACGAGGCGGCCGCCGTGCAGGAGCGCACCCCAGATCTCCCAGACGGAGACGTCGAAGACCAGCGAGTGCCACTGCGACCAGACCTTCCCCGGCCCGGTCGGCAGATCGGCGTGCAACGTCCGCAGGAACTCGGTCACGTTGCGGTGGGTGACCGCGACGCCCTTGGGGGTTCCCGTGGTGCCCGAGGTGTAGATCATGTACGCGATGTCCTCGGGCGCCGGCCCGGGCAGCTCGCTGCTGGGCTGGCCGTCCGCCGCGGCTTCGTCGACGTCGATGACGGGCAGGTCGAATCCGTCCAGCCGGGTGCGCAGGCCGGCCGTGGTCACCACCGCGATCGGTGTGGCGTCGCCGAGCATGAATTCCATGCGCGCGGACGGCAGCGCCGGGTCGATGGGGAGATAGGCGGCCCCGGTCTTGAGCACCGCGAGAATCGCGATGATCGCCTCGGCCGAACGCGAGAACAGCAACGCGACGCACTCACCCGGGCGCGCGCCCTGCTCGGCCAGCAGGTGCGCCAGGCGGTTGGCGGCCTCATCGAGCTCGCGATAGGTCAGCGAGCGATCGCCGAACGTCAGCGCCACGGCCTGAGGGTCACGCGCCACCTGCGTCGTGAACACCTCGGGGATCGATTTCGGAGATTTGACCGGCTTGGTCAGGACGGCGCGGTTACCCCACTCATCGAGTCGGTCGTGCTCGCCGCCATCCAGCAGATCGATCGACAACAATCGCCGTCCCGCACCGACGGTCATGACTGCTCCTCCAAGTCCACGGTCATGGCTTCCAGCACCCGCCGAAATCGCTCAACTAGCTTCTCGATCCTCGCCTCGCCAAACACGTCCGTATCGAACTCGACGCGAAGACCTATTTCGTGGCCTGGCACAGCTTGCACCGAAAGCGGGTAGTGGTTGTATTCCCGATTCGTGAATCCACTAATAGTTAACTCGTCCACGGCCGATAGCGCGGCAGTATCGATGGGATAGTTCTCGTACACGAACATTGTGTCGAAAATTTGGTCGTGTCCCGTTACACGATGGATTTCATTCAGTGCTAAATGCTGGTGGTCCAGGGTGTTGGTGTAGGCGCGTTGCAGCTGGTCAAGCAGGTCGGCGATGGTGGTTTCGGCGCCGATCGTGGCCCGCACCGGAACGGTGTTGATCAAAAGGCCCACCATCGCGTCGGATCCGGCCAATTCCGTCGGTCGACCCGAAACCGCTGTGCCGAACACCACATCGTGCTGCCCGGTAAGCCACATCAGCAGCTGCGCCCACGCGGCCTGCAACACCGTGCTGACCGTCGTGCGGCACGAACGGGCCAATTCGCCGAGCAAACGACTGGTCTCCGCGGACACCTGGAACTCGGCGACGCCGCGCGGGCCGAGCCCGGTGCGGCCCGACGGCCCCACCAGCGTGGGGGTCTCGAAGCCCTCGAGCACCTCGCGCCACGCGGCCTGCGCGGCGGCCCGATCCTGCTCCGAGAGCCAGGTGATGAAGCTGCGATACGGCACCGGCGCCGGTAGCCGCACCCCGAAGTAGCTGGCGAAGATCTCCTGCAGCAGGAGCGGCTTGGACCAGCCGTCGAGCACGATGTGGTGGTTGGTGAGCACGAATCGGTAGGTGTTCTCCGCGGTGCGGATCAGGGTGCCCCGGAACGGGGGCTGCCCGGCCAGATCGCAGACGGCGACGCGTTCGGCGGTGGACAACCGGTCCACCTGTGCTTCGACGTCGTCGCCGGCGTCCAGCTCGACGTACTGCCAGGCCAGCTCCGGGTCGGCCGAGAGAACCTGCACCGGCTCCCCGAAGTCCTCCAGGAAGCTGGCCACCACGTTGGGATGGCGCGTGATGACGGCGTGCACCGCCTGGCGCAGCCGCTCGGGGTCGATGGCACCGGTGACCGAGATGTCGAGCTGCACGGCATAGAGGTCTTGGGATTCTTCGCCACCCTGGGCGGTGCCGGTGTGGAACAACAGCCCCTGCTGCAACGGCGTCAGTGGCAACACGTCGGCGATCTGGTACCGCTGCTGCAGTTCGTCGAGGTCGCGCTGGCTCAGGCGGGCGGGCGCGACGTCGGACGGGGTCAACCCGCCGCCGCCGTTGCGCACGTGCGCGCAGATGCCGGCGAGTGCGTCGAACCACAGCTCGCTGAGCCGGCTGATCTGCTTCTCGTCCAGCGCAGAGAGCGCCCAGGTCCAGTTGGCCTGCAGGTGCGGGCCGTCCGCGGTGTCCATGGTGCCGGCATTGAGCTCCACCGTGTGCGGCAACGGCAGCGCCACCGCGCCCGCCGCGCCGGCCATCGCGAAGCTGTCCGGGGCCAACTGCCACAGCTCGGCGGACAATTCGGCGGCGCCACCGCCGAGCCGACCCAGATAGTTGAAGCTGATGACGGGATCCGGATCATCCAGTGCCGCTTCGGCATTCAGGTAGCGCAGCAGCCCGTAGGTCAAGCCGTCCGGCAGGGCGCGCAGTTGTTCCTTGGCGTCCTTGACCAGCCCACCCAGCGCCGCGTCCCCGCCGACGACCTGGCCCCAGGACAGCCCACCGACCCGCAGCGACACCGGGTACTTCGCGGTGAACCAGCCGACCGTGCGCGACAGGTCCACCTGCGGGCCCAGTTCCTCGTTGCGTCCGTGCCCCTCCACGTCGATGGCGATCGGCGCGCCGGTGCCCACGAACTGGGTCCAGGCCAGTCCGAACGCGATCAACAGGATGTCTTGCACGCCGGCGTGGAACGCCGCGGGCACCTCGCTGAGCAGCAGCCGCGTGGTCTCGACGTCCAGCGACGCCGAGAACTGCCCGGCCGTCAGGTAGGTGTCCTCGGGCTGGGCCTGCGGCAACACCGCCGGCACGGCGGCCACCTGCCGCCACTCCTCCAGCCGCTCGACCACCTCGGGGCGCCGCGCGTACTCGTCCAGCAGCGACGACCACCGGGCGAACGAGGTCCCGCCCACCGGCAGGGCCACCGGCTGCCCGCTGTGGTGCTGCGCCCAGGCGATGTTGAGGTCCTCGATCAGGGTCCGCCACGACACGCCGTCCACCGCCAGGTGGTGGATGATCAACGCCAATTGGTTTGTCGCACTTGCCCATACGGCACGCACCAACACGCCGTCGGCCAGGTTCAGCCGCGACCGGGCGTCGACCAGCGCCGCCTCGGACAGCACATCGACCGACTCCACGCAGTCGCCGGCCTGGATCGAGCCCGCCTCGGGCACCTCGAGCGACCAGCCGCCGACGCCGTCGTCCTCGACGCGCAGCCGCAGCATCGCGTGCCGATCCAGCAGCGGCTGCACCACCACCGGCACGTCGTCGAAGGTGACCTCCGCGGGCGCCGCGAGCACCATGGTCTGGTTGAACTGCTCGACGGGGCCGTCCATGTCCTGCAGCCACCGCATGATCGGCGTGGCCACCACCGGCCCGAGCCCCTCGTCGACGACGTCGTCGTCACCGCTGGCCACCGTGGCGACCCGCGCCAACCGGGCCACCGTCTGCTCGACGAAGACGTCGCGCGGGCGGCACACCACCCCCGCCGCCCGGGCGCGGGCCACCACCTGCATCGACAGGATGCTGTCGCCGCCGAGGTCGAAGAAGGAGTCGTCGACGCCGACGCGTTCCACGCCGAGCACCTGGGCGTAGATGCCGGCCAGGATCTCCTCGATCGCGCTCACCGGGGCGCGGTAGCGATCGGCGTCGGAATATTCCGGCGCCGGCAGCGCGCGGGTGTCCAGCTTGCCGTTGACCGTCAGGGGCAGCGCCTCGAGCACCACCACCGCCGAGGGCACCATGTAGCTCGGCAACCGCTCGCCGAGCTGGGCGCGGACCTCGGCCGGATCGGCCGTGCCGGTGATGTAGCCCACCAGCCGCTTGTCGCCGGGGCGGTCCTCGCGGGCGATCACCGCCGCGTGCTCGACCCCGGACAGCGAGGCGAGGGCGGCCTGGATTTCGCCGAGCTCGATGCGGTAGCCGCGGATCTTGACCTGCTCGTCGGCGCGGCCCATGTATTGCAGCTGACCGTCGGCGCCCCACCGGACCAGGTCACCGGTGCGATACATCCGCGCGCCGGGTGCCCCATACGGGCAGGCGACGAAGCGGGTGGCCGACAGCCCCGGCCGCCCGACGTAGCCGGTGGCCAGCCCGCCGCCGGCGACGTACAGCTCACCGACCACACCGACGGGCACCTGACGCAGCCAGCCGTCCAGCACGAAGAAGGCCAGGTTGGCCAGCGGCACCCCGATGGGGCTGATGTTGCTGTCGACGTCACCGTCGACGATCTCCCGGAACGACGCGTGCACCGTCGTCTCGGTGATGCCATACATATTGATCATCCGGGGCAGGCCGGGGTGGCGGTGTAGCCACGTCGACAACCGGTGCGGCTCGAGCGCCTCGCCACCGAAGACCACCGTCTGCAACTTCAGCTGCTCACCCAACTCGGGCGCCAACGCATCGGCGCTCTGCAGCGCATAGAACGCCGACGGCGTCTGACTCAGCACACTCACCTGCTCGCGAACCAACAACGCGTGCAAGTCCTCAGCCGAGCGCACCACGGCATCCGGCACGATCACCAGACGCCCGCCATACAGCAGGGACCCGAAGACTTCCCACACCGAGAAGTCAAACGCCAGCGAGTGACACTGCGTCCACACCTGGCCCAACCCGAGCTGAGCATCCAGTGTCTCCAGCAACAACGTCACGTTGTGGTGCGGGATGGCCACGCCCTTGGGGGTTCCGGTGGTTCCCGAGGTGTAGATGATGTAGGCGATGTTCTCCGGGGCCGGCACCGGCAGGGCCGTAGTGGGCTGGCTGCCCACGGCGGGGTCGTCGATGTCGATGATCAGGCCGTCGAAGCCGTCCAGCTGTGGCCGCACCGCGGCGGTGGTCAGCGCGGCGATCGGCGCTGCGTCACCGAGCACGAACTCCAACCGCGCCGCCGGCACGCTCGGGTCGATCGGCACATACGCCGCCCCGGTCTTCAGGACGGCGAAGATCGCCATCACCGCTTCAGCCGAGCGTGGGATCACCACCGCGACCCGCTGACCCGGCCCGGCGCCCCGCTCGGAAAGCAAGTGCGCCAACCGGTTTGCCGACTCTTCGACCTCGCGATAGGTCCACGACCGCTCGTCGCAGGTGATCGCCACGGCGTCGGCGGCGCGGCCCACCTGGGCGGCGAACAACGCCGGAATGGACGCGGGTGCCCGCCGCCGCTGGGTCAGCATGGCTCGGTTGCCCCAGGCATCGAGCCGCTCGTGCTCGGCGGCGTCGAGCAGGTCGATCGACGAAAGCCGTTGCGCGGGGTCGGCGGCCATCGCGGCCATCACCTGACGCAACCGGTCGATCAGTGTTTCGACGGCGGACGCATCGAACACCTCGGTGTCGTACTCGACGCGCAGGCTCAGCTCGTGCCCGGGCGTGGCCACCACGGAAAGCGGGTAGTGGTTGAACTCGCGGCTGCTGAACTCGGTGACCGCCAGCTCGTTGACGCCCAGCAGCGCACCGGCGTCGATCGGGTAATTCTCGTAGAGGAACAGCGTGTCGAACAGTTGGTCGTGTCCGGTGACGCGATGAATCTCGTTGAGCGCCAAGTGTTCATGCTCGAGCGTTTCGGCGTGGGCGCGCTGCAGCTGCTCCAGCAGATCGGCGACGGTGGTCGCGGCGGCGATGTCGGCGCGCACCGGCACGGTGTTGATCAGCAAGCCGACCATGGCGTCCGCGCCGGCCAGTTCGGTGGGCCGGCCCGAGACCGCGGTGCCGAAGGCCACGTCGTGCTGGCCGGTCAGCCACGTCAACAGTTGCGCCCACGCGCCCTGCAGCACGGTGCTGACGGTGGTGCGGCTGGAGCGGGCCAGTTCGCTCAGCGCGCGGGTGGTGTCCGCCGAAACCGTGTAGGTGGCAACGGCGCGCCGGCCGATCTTGCCCGGCGGCGCCACCAGCGTGGGGGCTTCGAAGCCGGCGAGGGCTTCGCCCCAAGCCGCTTGGGCGCCAAGACGATCCTGCGCGGCCAGCCACATCAGGTAACTGCGGTACGACGGCGGCGCGGGCAGCCGCTCGCCGTAGTAGCCGGCGAACACTTCGCGCATCAGGACCGGCAGCGACCAGCCGTCGATGACGATGTGGTGAATGGTCAGCACGAACCGGTGCCGGTCGGGCGCGGTGCGGATCAACGCCGCCCGGAACGGGGACTCCCCGCCCAGATCGCAGACCGCGGTGCGCTCGGCCGCGGCCAGCTGCTCGACCTGCGCGTCGACATCGCCGCCGTCCAGCTCGATGTAGTTCCACGCCATCACCGGCTTGGCCGGGATGATCTGCACCGGCTCACCGAATTCGTCAATGAAGCGGGCCGCCAGGTTGGGGTGGCGCTTGACGACGGTCTGCACCGCCTCGCGAAGCCGTTGCGCGTCAAGGGAACCGCTTACGGTGATGGCGAGCTGCACCGCGTAGAGGTCTTCGAGTTCCTGCGCGAAGCTGGTGTGGAAGAGCAACCCCTGCTGGACGGGGCTGAGCGGCAACACGTCGGCGATCTGGTGCGCACGGCAGAGCTCATCGATCTGCTGCTGATCCAGTCGGGCGGGGGCGATGTCGGACGGGGTCAACCCGCCACCACCGCCGCGCACGTGCGCGCAGATGCCGGTCAGCGCGTCAAACCACAACTGGCTCAACCGGTTTACCTGCTCGTCGGTCAGCGCCGACGGCGCCCACCTCCAGTTGGCGTGCAGGTGCGGGCCGGCCTCGGTGTCCATGGTGCCGGCGTTGAGTTCCACAGTGTGCGCCAACGGCATTGCCACCGCGGTGGCCACGGCCGCCGACGACAGGCTGTCCTCGCTGACGCGCCACAGGTCCTCGGAAAGGTCGGCTCCCGCGGCCAGCCGACCCAGGTAGTTGAACCCGATCACCGGGTCTGCGCCCTGCAGGTCGACGTCGTCATTCAGGTAGCGCAACAGTCCGTAGGTCAGGCCGTCGGGCAGGGCGCGCAGCTGCTCCTTGGCGTCCTTGATCACCGCACCCAGTGCGGCCTCACCGGCGACCACCTGCGACCACTTCAGCGGGCCGTTGATCTTCAGCGCCGCAGGGTATTTGGTGGTGAACCAGCCCACCGTGCGCGACAGGTCAACGCGTGAGGCCACCTCTTCGTGGCGGCCGTGCCCTTCGATGTCGATACCGATCGGCGCGGCCTCACCCAGGAATTCGGTGAACGCCAAGCCGAACGCGATCAACAGAATGTCTTGCACCCCAGCGTGAAACGCCGCGGGCACCTCCCCCAACAGCAGCCGGGTCGTGTCGACATCCAACGATGCCGACAACTGACCGGCCGTCGCGTAGGTGTCCCCGGGCCCGGCCGCAGGCAATGCCGCCGGCGTGGCTGCCACCTGCCGCCACGCGTCGGCCTGCGCGGCCACCGCCGGCGTCTGCGCGTAGTCGGCCAGCAGCGAAGACCAACGGGCGAAAGACGTTCCGGGCACCGGCAGTTCCACCGGTTGGCCGTTGTGATGCTGGGCCCAGGCGATGTTGAGGTCCTCGATCAGGGTCCGCCACGACACGCCGTCGACGGCAAGGTGGTGAATGACCAACGCCAATTGGTTTGTCGCGCTTGCCCATACCGCGCTCACCAGTATCCCGTCGGCGATGTTGAGCCGGCCGCGAGCCTCGACCAAGGCCGCGTCGGACAGCGCGTCGACCGCACGCACGCAGTCGCCGGCCTGCACCGACCCCGCCTCGGGCGCCTCGAGGGACCAGCCGCCGGCGCCGTCGTCCTGCACGCGTAGCCGCAACATGGGGTGGCGGTCGAGCAGCGCCTGCAGCACCGCCGTCACCTCGGCTTCGGTCACGCCGGCCGGTGCCGACAGCACCATGGTCTGGTTGAACTCGTCGATCGGGCCGTCGATGGTCTGCAGCCAGCGCATGATCGGGGTGGCCACCACGGGCCCGATCCCCTCGTCGACCGCGCCGAGCTCGCCGTCGGCGGCGACCTCGGACACCCGCGCCAGGCGGGCGACCGTCTGCTCCACGAAAATGTCGCGCGGGCGGCAGATCACGCCGGCCGCGCGGGCCCGCGACACCACCTGCATCGACAGGATGCTGTCGCCGCCGAGGTCGAAGAAGGAGTCGTCGACGCCGACGCGTTCCACGCCCAGCACCTGGGCGTAGATGTCGGCCAGGATCTCCTCGATGGCGTCGGCCGGGGCGCGATATTCACTCGCGGCGTACTCGGGCGAGGGCAGGGCGCGTTTGTCGAGCTTGCCGTTGCCGGTCAGCGGCAGGGTGTCCAACACCATCACCGCGGTCGGGACCATGTAGGGCGGAAGCTTGTCGGCCAACTGGGCGCGCAGCGCGGCCGGGTCGGCGGTGCCGGTGATGTAGCCGACCAGCCGCTTGTCGCCGGGGCGGTCCTCGCGGGCGATCACCGCCGCCTGGTCCACGCCGTCGAGGCCAGCCAACACGGCCTGGATCTCGCCGAGTTCGATGCGGTAGCCGCGGATCTTGACCTGCTCGTCGGCGCGGCCCAGGTACTGCAGCTGCCCGTCCGGACCCCAGCACACCAGGTCGCCGGTGCGGTACATCCGCGCGCCGGGACCGCCAAACGGGTTGGCCACGAACCGCGTTGAGGTGAGCCCGGCCCGGCGCACATAGCCGTGTCCGACGCCGCGGCCCGCCAGGTACAGCTCGCCGACCACGCCGGCGGGCACCGGCTGCAGCCATTTGTCGAGCACGAACATCGCCGCGCCGGCTATCGGGGAGCCGATCGGCACCACCGAGGACCCGGCCGTCAACGGCTTGCTGATCGACGCGCACACCGTGGTCTCCGTCGGGCCGTACGCATCGAGCATCACGCGTCCGGGCGCCGCCCACCGATCGACCACGTCGGTCGGGCAGGCCTCACCGGCCACCACCAACGCGGTGGACTCCAGGTCGTCGGCCGGCAGCATCGCCACGGCCGACGGGGTCTGGGTCAGCACGCTGACTTTCTCCGCGACCAGCAGCGCGTGCAGATCCGCCGGGGAGGACGCCACCGATTCGGGCACGATCAGCAGCCGCCTGCCCCGCAGCAGCGCGCCGAAGATCTCCCAGACCGAGAAGTCGAAGGCCGCCGAGTGGCATTGGGTCCACACGTTGCCCTTGGGCAACCCGGCGTCGAGCGACTCGATCAGCCAGGTGACGTTGAGATGAGGAATCGCAACGCCTTTGGGGGTTCCGGTGGTGCCGGAGGTGTAAATGATGTACGCGGTGTTCTCCGGCGCCGGCAGCGGCAGCGCGGTGCCGGGCTGGCTGTCGACGACCGGGTCGTGGACGTCGACGACCAGGACGTCGTGGTCGTCGAGCCGCGAGCGCAGGTCCGCGGTGGTGATCACCGCGCTGGGCCCCGCGTCGGCGAGCACGAAATCCATCCGGGACGACGCGTGTGCCGGGTCGATCGGCACGTAGGCCGCGCCGGTCTTGAGCACCGCCAGCATCGAGACGATGGCGTCGGCGCAGCGGGGGAACATCACCGCCACGCAGTCCCCCGGCCCGATGCCATGACCGGCGAGCAGATGGCCCAACCGGTTGGAGGCTTCGTCGAGTTCGGCGAAGGTCAGGGCGCGGTCACCGAAGGTGACCGCCACCGCGTCGGGCGTGTTCTGCACGTGCTCGGCGAACGCCTGGGGGATCGACACGGGGTCGGGCACCGGCTCGTGCAGCGCCGGCCGGTTGCTCCACTCATCAATGCGGGCGGGCTCGTCGGGGGTTAGCAGGTCGATCGACGACAGCGGCCGGTCCGGGTCGGCGGTCATCTCCTCGAGGATCTGCTGCAGCCGGCCGGCCAGGTCGGCGACGCCGAAGCTCGCGAACGGCTGGCCGGGGCCCGCGGTGCTGAGGAACAGCTGGTCGCCGGCGCCGAGGAAGAAGAGGCCGAAGTGCCCTACCGGGCCGTGGTTGGTGTACGACGCGGTCGCCGGGGAGCCGGCGAGGTCCAGCGTCAGGCGGGACGGGATGAAGTTGATGCCGACCCGATTCGGGGCTTGCCGCAGCCCGTCACCCTCCAGGGTGTGCACCGGGAACCGCTGGTGCTGCAAAAGCTCGCGGATCCGCTTGTCGACGTGTTTGCAGAAGTCGGCGACGCTCGACTGCGGCTCGGTCGTCAGGACCAGCGGCACCACGCCGGCGAGCATCGCGGGAAGCGTCTTCGATTCGGGACGCACCCGCCGGCTGACCGGAAAGTCGAGCGCCACCTCCGAACCGCTGCCGGACCACCCGCGCACCAGCAGGGCGCATGCGGCGGTGGTCACCGAAAACCGGCGGATAGCCAGCTTCTTCGACAGCTCCTTGATCCGGTTGGCAACCGAGGGGTCCAGCTGCACCGAGGCCGACGGCGAGTAGTGGTCTTGCTCCCCGGTGGCAGTGGGCAGCCGGTCGACGGGCCCGCTCTCCGGCGGCAGGTGCTCGCTCCAGTAGGCCTTGTCTTCGGCGTAGTCGTCGGAGGCTTCGTAGCTCGACTCGAGGTCCACCAAATCCTGCGCCGACCCGAAGTAGGCGTCGGGGATCGGCTTGCCGGCCACCATCGCCGAATAGATGGTTGCCACGCGGCGGCAGACCAGGGCCATGCCCAGACCGTCGATGGCGATGTGGTGGCAGCAACCAAACAAATAGAATTCCTCGTGCCCTGTTTGAAAGAGCACGAACTTGAACAGCTGGCCGTTCAGCGCCATCGGTGTGCGCTGGATGGCGGAAGCCCTCTCGCGGGCTTCCTGTACCGGGTCGGGCGCGTCCCTCAGGTCGTCGAGCGTCAGCTCGACATGCGGGTAGTCGACCGGCTTCTGCACCACCTGGCCGTCGACCTCGAAGAACGAGACCCTGCCCGGCTCGGCCTCGGCGACCGCCTGGGTGATTGCGCGTTCGAGGGCGTCGTGGTCGACGGTGCCGTCGATTTTGACCAGGAGACCGAGCTGCCATTGGGTGCCGGCGAACCCGGCTTCTTGGGACAACCAGATGTCAAGCTGACCGCGCGTTAGCGGAAGTGCCCGATCTTCCTCCATCGACTCCCCCAAGTCTCCGCCACCCGCCCCATACCCCTGCTGCTTACTGCTCAAAACCCCGACCCGTTGCGAGCTTGTCGCGCAGGCTCTTCGGCCGAATGTCAGGCCAGTGCTGCTCGATGTACTCCAAACACGCAGCTCGGTCGGCTTCCCCGTGTACCACTCGCCAGCCAGCTGGAACATCGGCGAAGGCCGGCCACAAGCTGTGTTGCTCCTCGTCGTTCACCAAGACGAAAAAGCTGCCGTTGTCGTCGTCGAAGGGATTGATGCTCACAATTCTCCAGGATGCATAAGTGGACATGAGTGGAACAGGTCCAAACCATAGTTGAGCCCCAGAGTGCTCGTCCGTGGTTTGGACAAAGTTCCCGGTGTGGCCTAGCAGGCTGTTGACGCCATCGAGTGGGTGGTGTGCGGCGGGGCCCCGATGCCCCTAAAGCGCTGCAATGACCTGCTTCAATGGCGTTGACTGCGAGATATCGCTGTTGGGGCAGGCACGGTCTTCAGGCCGATGAAATTATTGTGCTTTGTCGCCGCTCAGCTTAGCCGACGTCGCACTGACCGGGAAAATCACCACGAGGCGAACGCGTCCGGCTCCGGCGAGGATCCTTGAACCATCTGTGCCAGTGACACGTACGGTGTGTTGTGCTTAGGTGGCGGTGCGACGGGCGGGAGTCCTCGGGCGGATTCGTGATCAGGGAGATGTCGTGCATACCCGATAGGCATTACGATCCCG
>NZ_LZLL01000125.1:0-17943 GCF_001669335.1 Mycobacterium sp. 1245852.3
CGGAGGTGCGGGTTTCGAACCGCGCGGTGACCACGCCGTGACCGGCGCCCTGCACCCAGCCGTGCCCGAGGTCGCGGTGGGCCACGTCGTCTCCGACCCGCCACCCCGCATCGTCTGCTGCCTGGGGCCCGGACCCATACATGGCCTCGGTCGCGGTTTCCACCGACGCCGAATCCTGTTGCGGTTCAGGCACTTCCAAGTCCGGGAACAGCGATTCCTGCCGCACGTCGCTCAGCCCCGAAAAGCCCACGCCGAGCAGGCGAATGGGCCCGATCTCGCGCGGATCCAGCAGCAGCCGGCGGGCCAGACCGAGCAGCGCCGCGACCTCGGTGGTGGCGTACGGCAGCGTCGCCGACCGGGTCAGGGTGCTCATGTCGGACTTCTTCAGCTTGACCGTGACGGTGCGCGCGCCGCGACCGTCGCGCAGCAGGCGCTGATGAGCGTGCTCGGCGATCGGCTCGATGGCCTCGCGCAACTGCTCCAGGCTGGTCAGATCGACGGCGAAGGTCGATTCGGAGCTGATCTGCTTGGCCTCGGCGCGCTCGGCGACCGGGCGGTCGTCGATGCCGCGGGCCAGCCGGTGCAGCGCCGGCCCGATCGTGGCGCCCAGGATGTTGGCCGCTTCGGCCTCGGTCAGCGCGGCCAGCTCGCCGATGGTCTCGATGCCGAGGCGATGCAACCGCTCCTCGGCGACCGGCCCGATCCCCCACAGCCGGCGCACCGGCAGCCCGCCCAGCAGCAGGCGTTCCTCGGCGCGGCGCACCACCCGGACCCCGTCGGGCTTGGCCAGCCCGGAGGCGATCTTGGCGATCTGCTTGCCCGACCCGGCGCCCACCGAGGCGATCAGCCCGGTGTGGTCGCGGACCCGTCGGCGCAGGTCCTCGCAGAACGCCTCGACGTCCTCGGCGGACGCCCCGGCGAGCTGGGCGGGTTCACCGAACCCCTCGTCGAAGGACAACTGCTCGACCACGGGCACCACGGCGCGGATGGTGTCGAACACCCGGCGGCTGGCCAGCCCGTAGACCACGCCGCGCGGCGGCAACACCACCGCGCTCACGCCGACCAGCCGGCGGGCCTGGTGCATGGGCATGGCCGAGCGCGCCCCGAACACGCGCGCCTCGTAGCTGGCCCCGGCCACCACGCCGCGCCCGCCCAGTCCGCCGACCAGCACGGGGCGCCCACGCAGCGTCGGGCGGGTGAGTTGCTCGACGGAGGCGAAGAACGCATCCATGTCCAGGTGCAGCACCCACCGCGACTCCACCCGATCGATGCTATTGCCCCCACGACGGGCCAGGTGAACTACCGTTTTGTCATGGCCACCGAGTCCGGCGCTGCGGCCGTTCCGCACGGGGACGCGTCGCCCTCGACGCGATGGGCGCGGCTGCGCCACCAATGGAACGAGCGCCTGCAACCCGGGGAGCAGGCCACCGTGCTGGCCTGGGCCTCGTTCACCCTCACCTTCGCCGGCCTGCGCGGCCTCACCCACTGGATCCGGGCCGGGCATGGACCCTCCGGTGGCGGAGTGTCGTTGGGCGGCAAGCACTTCCACCACTACAACATCGGCATCGGCATGCTGGCCACGGTGGCCGGCATCGGGCTGCGCGGCAGCGACAAGCAACGCCAGCACCCCGCGGCGGCGGTGGCCTACGGCGCGGCCAACGCGATGATCGTCGACGAGCTGGCGCTGCTGTTGGACCTCAAGGACGTCTATTGGGCCTCGGATGGTCGCAAGAGCGTCGACGTGGCGGTCGGCGTGATCGCCACCGGGGCGACGGTCGCCGTTGGCATGCCGTTCTGGCCGCACGCCCACCGGGCGCTGCGATCGAGGAACTGACCGCTTCCGGTGCGCGAGCGGCCGACCGCGGCGGGCTCAGGCCTTGGCGATGCGCACCCGCACGCCGTCGCCGATCTCGGCGCCGTCGGCCGGGTCGCCGAATTCGAAGCTGGTGGCCAGGATCTCACCCGCGATGAGGTCGCGGTGGGTTCGCGCCCAGTCGGCCCGCTCGTCCGGTACCGCCATGACCACCGAAATCCGGTCGGACACCTCCAAACCCGTCGATTTGCGCAGCTCCTGCAATTCACGGATCCGGTCCTTGGCCCAGCCTTCGGCCTCGAGCTCGGGGGTCACCGTGCCGTCCAGGACCACCAGGCCCGCGCCGTCGGGCAGGGCCGCGGTGAATTCCGGGTCGGCGGCGACCAGTCGTGAGCTGTATTCCTCGGGATGCAGCACCGCGGGACCCGCGGTCAGGGTGCCGTCGGGATTGACGACGCCCTCCCCCGCCTTGACCGCCTTGATGGCGGCTTGCACGTCCTTGCCCAGCCGGGGCCCGGCCACCCGCGCGTTGACGGTGAGCTCGAAGCGGCCGTAGGTGTCGATCGCGTCGGTCAGCTCGACGCTCTTGACGTTGAGTTCGTCGGCGATGAGGTCGACGAACGGCTCCAGCCGCTGCGGATCCGCCACGGCCACGGTGAGTTTCGGCAACGGCAACCGCACCCGCAGTTTCTTGGCCTTGCGCAGCGAGGACGCGGCCGAACAGACGTCGCGGACCTGATCCATCGCGGCGACCAGGTCGCGGTCGGCGGGCACGTCGCCGGCCTGCGGCCAATCGGTCAGGTGCACCGACCGCTGCGCCGTCAGGCCGCGCCAGACGATCTCGGTCACCGAGGGCAGCAGCGGCGCGGCCAGCCGCGCGGTCACCTCCAGCACGGTGTGCAGGGTGTCGATGGCGTCGGCGTCCTCTTCCCAGAACCGCGAACGCGACCGCCGCACATACCAGTTCGTCAACGCCTCGGTGAACTGGCGCAGCTGCTCGCAGGCCCGCGAGATGTCACAGGTGTCCATCTCATGCGTCAGATCGTCGCGCAGCTCGGCGAGCTTGGCCAGGATGTAGCGGTCCAGCACCTGCGTCGAATCGGTGCGCCAGGTACCGACTTTGGGCGCGTAGAGGGCCAGGAAGCTGTAGGCGTTCCAGAACGGCAGCAGCACCTGGCGCACGCCCTCGCGGATACCCTGTTCCGTCACGATCAGGTTGCCACCGCGCAGGATCGGCGAGGCCATCAGGAACCAGCGCATGGCGTCGGAGCCGTCGCGGTCGAACACCTCAGACACGTCCGGGTAGTTGCGCAGCGACTTGCTCATCTTCTGGCCGTCGGAGCCCAGCACGATGCCGTGTGCCACACAGGTTTTGAAGGCCGGCCGATCGAAGAGCGCGGTGGCCAGCACGTGCAGGGTGTAGAACCAGCCGCGGGTCTGCCCGATGTACTCGACGATGAAGTCGCCCGGGTAATGACCGTCGAACCAGTCGCGATTCTCGAACGGGTAGTGCACCTGGGCATAGGGCATCGAACCCGAGTCGAACCACACGTCGAGCACGTCGGGGATGCGCCGCATCGTGCTGGCCCCGGTCGGGTCGTCGGGGTTGGGCCGGGTCAGCTCGTCAATGAACGGCCGGTGCAGATTGGTGGGGCGCACCCCGAAGTCGCGTTCGAGTTCGTCGAGGCTGCCGTAGACGTCGATCCTCGGGTAGGCGGGGTCGTCGGACTTCCACACCGGAATCGGGGTGCCCCAGTAGCGGTTTCGCGAGATCGACCAGTCGCGGGCGCCCTGCAGCCACTTGCCGAACTGGCCGTCCTTGACGTGCTCGGGATACCAGGTGATCTGTTGGTTGAGCTCGACCATGCGGTCCCGAAATTCGGTGACCGCGACGAACCATGACGACACCGCCCGGTAGATCAGCGGATTGCGGCATCGCCAGCAGTGCGGGTAGGGGTGCTCGTAGGTTTCGTGGCGCAGCAGCACCGCCCCGTTGGCCGCAGCCGGGCCGCTGCCGTTCTTCAGGTCGCGGATGATGTGCGGGTTGGCGTCAAAGACGTGCTGCCCCTGGTAATCCGGGACCGTGGCGTCGAAGCGGCCTTTGGAGTCGACCGGTGTGACCGGGACGATGCCGACCTTGTCGGTGGTGGCCATGTCGTCCTCGCCGTAGGCCGGCGCCATGTGCACGATGCCGGTGCCGTCCTCGGTGGTGACGAACTCGCCGGGCAGCACCTGAAATGCCTTGGCCGTGTCCATGAAATACGGGAACGGCGGCAGGTACCGCGTGCCGAGCAGGTCGGCGCCGCGATGGGTGGCCAGGGTCTCGGGTTCGTCCCCCAGCTCGCGGGCGTAGGCGGCCAGCCGCGGCTCCGCGAGCACGAAACGCCGGCCCTGCGACCGGACTTCGACGTAGGTCACCTCGGGATTGACCGCGACGGCGAGGTTGGACGGCAGGGTCCACGGCGTCGTCGTCCACACCAGCAGGTGGGCCCCGTCCAGCGGGCCGCCGACCACCGTGAATCCCACCGTCAGGGCGGGATCCTGCCGGCTCTGGTACACGTCGTCGTCCATCCGCAATTCGTGGTTGGACAGCGGGGTTTCGTCGCGCCAGCAATACGGCAACACCCGGTAGCCCTCGTAGGCCAGGCCCTTGTCCCAGAGTTGTTTGAACGCCCAGATCACCGACTCCATGTAGGGCAGATCCAGCGTCTTGTAGTCGTTGTCGAAGTCGACCCAGCGCGCCTGGCGGGTGACGTAGGCCTGCCACTCGTCGGTGTAGCGCAGCACCGAGGCGCGGCAGGCGTCGTTGAACGCCGCGATGCCCATGTCGTCGATCTGCGATTTGTCGGTGATCCCGAGCTGGCGCTCGACCTCGAGTTCGGCGGGCAGCCCGTGGGTGTCCCAGCCGAAGCGGCGCTCCACCTTGTAGCCGCGCATGGTGCGGTACCGCGGGACGATGTCCTTGACGTAGCCGGTGAGCAGGTGACCGTAGTGCGGCAGCCCGTTGGCGAACGGCGGCCCGTCGTAGAACACGTATTCCGGTGCGCCCTCGCGGCGGGCGATGCTGGCCCGGAAGGTGTCGTCGCGGGCCCAGTAGTCGAGCACCTCGAGCTCGAGCGCCGGGAAGTCCGGCGCTCCTGGCTTCGGGTAGGCCTGAACCTCAGCGTTGTCGGTCACGATGCGCGTTGTCTCCTGTGCCACGGTGCAAACCGGGGACGACGACGCGCTGGCTGCGCGAGCGCCGCGGTACCACCCCGCTTGCCGCGCTTTCGCGTGGCCACTCGATGACGGCTGTGACGGGCCTACCCGTTCGGTTCTACTGGGCCACGACGGCTGTTCTTCCGAAGGCTCCCCGGTGATGGCCGGATCGATGCCAGTAAGACGATTCTACGAAGACCCGCAAATCCGGGTGCACTCCAAGGGGTCGCCAGGGCGCAGAACTACGTCTGCGACCAGGCGACCCCTTGGAGCCCGAGTTGCTCGACGTCCATCGGAGTTCGATTCAGGCCCGGACTTCGAGGACGCCGACGCGCCACAGCGCGGCGTACACGTGACGCAGCGGCACGCTCAGCAGCCGAGCGGCGCCGTCCACCAGCGGGTCGCTACCGGCGCCGAACGGCGGGGTGTCGGCGCGGCGGGCCTTAGCCACGGCCGCGTGCGCGACGGCCGGAACGGTGTCGGTGTCGCGCACCACGGTCAGCGTGCGCGCGGGCGCTACGGTCACCACTTGGTCGTAGAGAGCTGCGGTCATCATCGCCTCCTAGAGGGGAGATCCAACGGGGATTGATTGGACTGACGTGTCCCGCCCCGTGTCGGTTCCGATCTCGAGAACGCTTGGCCGATAACCACTTAGCGTTGCGACGACTCAGCCGAGCAGGTCGCGCCGGAGACCGGATGGGGACGAAACACAGTTCGGACTTCGATCCGGACTATCGCTAGAACGCATCTGTCCCTCACCTCCTCGCGGTCACGACGCACGCGGTTCCGTGCGATCTATGCGCAGCAAAGGAGCAGAACCCGACGACCGCCGGAGATCCGCACCCCTCTCGTCAGAGCTTCGGCACCACACGACGTGTCCTGGCCTGGACAAACAATCCGAGCCGGAAGCCACCTGGGCTCAACCCTTAAGCCGGGAGGAGCTGTCCTGACCCGGGGCGTCTTTCGACGTTCGGGGTCAGTGGCCTGTATTCGTGTAGACGCCTCACCTAACGAGGTGCATACCCGACCGATAATGCACGACGGGTATGACGCGGTCAAATCCCTGGATGGCGAGTCGGGGATTCTGTGCGGATTCCTGCGGCGAGCACCCAGCATCCGGTCAGGTTTGCGACCCTGACCTGGACAAACGACTCGGGATCACTTGTCGACCAGGCCCTCGAGCCGGCCGATCGTGTCGATGAATTCCTCGACCATGTCGAGCACCACCGAGCGCGGCGGGCGGACCCGGTCGAGCGAGCCGACCACCTGCCCGACGAAGTAGGTGGCGAGCTCACGCGCCTTGGCGCCCGCCTGCGCGGCGGCGGCGTTGATGCGCACCTGCGGCTCGGTGACCAGCGCGGTCTGCAGCGGCATGCCCAGCGGGTCGGGGTTTTCCGGCCGCTCCCACTCGTCGGTCCAGGCGGTGCGCAGCATCCGCGCCGGCTTGCCCGTCATCGAGCGCGACCGGACGGTGTCCGACGAGCTGGCGGCCAGGAACTTCTCCTTGACCACGGGCACGGTCTCGGCCTCTTCGGTGGTCAGCCACACCGAGCCGCACCACACGCCCTCCGCGCCCAGGGCCAGCGCCGCCGCGATCTGGCGACCGCGGGCGATCCCTCCGGCGGCCAGGACGGGCACCGGCGCCACGGCGTCGACGACCTCGGGCACCAGGACCATGGTCGCCACCTCACCGGTATGACCGCCGGCCTCGGTGCCTTGCGCGACGATCAGGTCGACGCCCGCGTCGGCGTGCCGCTGCGCGTGCCGGGTGGTGCCGGCCAGCGCGGCCACCAGCACGTCGCGGTCGTGCGCGCGCTGGACGAGGTCCGCCGGGGGCGGCCCCAGCGCGCTGGCGATCAGCCGGATGTTGTTGGAGAAGGCGACGTCGAGCAGCGGCTCGTAGGTCTTCGGCGAGATGTTCAGGCCGCCGAGGGAGCGGCGCGGCTCCGCAGCGGGCGCGGTGACCCCGTAGCGGGCCAGCAGGTCGTCGACGAAGGCGCGGTGCTCGTCGGGTAGCAGGGTGCGGGCCTGGCTGGTGTCGATGCCGCCCTGCTCGGCGCCGACGTATTTGGGCGGTAACAACAGGTCGACCCCGTAGGGCTTGCCCCCGGTCCGCTCCTCGATCCAGGCCAGCTCGCTCTGTAGCCGCTGCGGGCTGTGCGCGGTGGCGCCCAGGATCCCGAAGCCCCCGGCGTTGGTCACCGCGGCCACCACGTCACGGCAGTGGCTGAAGGCGCAGATCGGGAATTCGACTCCGAGCATCTCGGCGACCCTGGTTCTCATCGCCCGACGCTAAAAGCTATCGATTGCGAAGTCAATCGGCCACGGGGAGTACGCAACTCAGGTGCGCGCCGCGGGGCTAAGGCCCCTAAGCCGATGGGAGCGACCCGCTTCGCCCGGCCGCGCCGCGCTCGCGATCGCCCCTAAGCCGATGGGGGTGACCCGCCCCTAAGCCCGGGGCGACCGGCCGTCCGGCGGCCAGCTCGCCACGCCCTCCTCCAGCGGCACCTCCAGGCTCTGCAGGATCGAGGCGACCATCCGCCAGGCCCCGATGACCGTGACCAGTTCGACGAGAACCGTTGTGTCACCGCCGAATTCGCGCTCACATGCCGCCCAGTTCGCGGCGCTCACCGCGCCGTCGCGCACCACGTCGTCGGTGGCGGCGAGCACGGCCCGCTCGACGACCCCGAACCCGGCGTGGTTCTGCCAATCCCGCACGCCCAGCAGATCATCGGCCGGCACGCCGAGCCGCGATGCGACGCGCCAGTGCTGGGTCCACTCGTAATCGCAGCCGGTGAGCCAGCCGATCCGCATGATCACCAACTCACGCAACCGCGAATCGAGGGCGCCGTGCCAGAGCATGGTGGCGAGCAGGTCGTTGATGCCGCGCGCCAGCGGCGGATGGTTGAGCAGCACCTGAAAGATGCTGAGTTCGGCCATGTAGTTGGGGACGGCCGCCTCGTCGGCCGCGGCCTTGGCTTCGTCGAGTGGCAGTTGAGGCAGGCGCGCTGTTGTCATCGGATGAGCACTCCTCCATGCGGGCGGGACCGTCGCGTTCTCCCGTCATGGTAGCCAGCCGACGGCGCGGCGACGACGGGTTTGATCGCGTCAGCGAAAACCGCTATCGTCCAACGGATTTCAGAGCAGACCGAGCAGCTTCAGGTCGGTCACGTATTTGACGATCACCGACGGGCTGATCTGCGGAATGTCGTTATCGGGACCGATCTTGGCTTCCTGCACCGCGGCGCGGAAACGCTCCGTCGGCCCCAGGCACCCGCGGGCGGGATCCGCCGGCGGCACGTGCAAGGCGTTGCGCAGCTGCAACAGTTGCAGCACCGACTGGTGGCGCTGCCGCTCGGGCAGGGCGTGCAGGGCGGTCTCCATCCGCTGCAGCCATTCGGTGAAGTCGTCGACCCGCTCGATCGGGTAGCCGGCCTCGATGAGCCAGTCGACGTACTCGTCGAGGCCGATGCCGTCGTCGTGCGGATTCATCACGTGGTAGGTCTCGAACCCGTCCATCACCTGGGCGCCCAGCGCGGCGATCGCCTCGGCGACGAACTCGACCGGCAGCGCGTCGAAGTGCGCGCGTTGCCGGTTGCCGTCGGCATCGAGCGCATAGAACGAGCGCGGCGCGACGCCACTGGCCACCACGCTGTGCACCATCCGGGTGAACATGTCCGACAGGTTCAGCTGGCCCCGATAGGTGGTGTCGGCCAGGATCATGTCGCAGCGGAACACCGAAACCGGCAGCCCGCACAGGTCGTTGGCCTCGCGCAGCAGCACCTCGCCCGCCCACTTGCTGTTGCCGTACCCGTTGCCGTAACTGCCGTCGACGGTGCGAATCGGGCCGGCCGTCCGGACGTCGGCGTCCTCGGTGAACGCCGCCGGCTCGATTTGGTCACCGACGTTGGCCGTCGACACGTAGGTGTACGGCTTGAGTTTGGTGGTGACCGCCAGCCGGATCAGCTCGGCGGTGCCCGCGACGTTGGGGGTGAACAGCTCGCTGTAGGGCAGCACGCCGTTGACGACGGCCGCGCAGTCCACGATCAGATCGACGGTGTCGGCCAGCCGCTGCCAGGTCGGTTCGTCCACGCCGAGGTTCGCGCGACCCTTGTCACCGGCGATCACCTCGAGATGGTCGTCGGCGAGTTCGTGGAAATACCGCAGCAGCGCCGGATCGCCGCTGTCGAAGGTCTTTTCGAGCCGGCGGCGCGCGTCCTCGTCGGAGGTGGCCCGCACCAGGCAGATCAGCTTTCCGTCCGCCAGTTCCAGCCGTTCCAGCCACTGCAGCACCAGGTAGCGACCGAGGAAGCCGGTGGCCCCGGTCAGCAGGACCGTGCGCAGGTCGCCGCGCGGGGCCGGCAGCGCCGGCGCGGTCGACAGCGTCGGGGCGTCGATGAACTTGTCCAGCGTCAGGTCGCTGGCGTACACCTCGGTCGCGTCGCGGCCGTGCACGGACGCGAAGTCGGCGCGAAGACCCTCTGCCGCACCGTGTTCGGCGTTGAGCTGCTGGCTCAGGGCGCGCACCGAGGGCGCCTCGAAGACGGCGCGCACCGGCAGGTGGACATCGAGGGCGTTGTAGATCGCGGCGACCAGGCGCATGGCCGACAGCGAATCCCCACCCAGGTCGAAGAACGATTCGGAGACCCCGACCCGCTCCAAGCCGAGCACCTGGGCGTACAGCCAGGCCAGGATCTCCTCCACGGCGGTGGCCGGGGCCAGGTAGTCCTCGGTGCCGTAGTCGGGCGCCGGCAGCGAGCGGATGTCGAGCTTGCCGCTCGGTGTCAACGGGAGTGCCGGCAACACCACCACCGCGGACGGCACCATGTAGGCGGGCAGGCGCTCGGCCAGCACCGTGCGGATCTCTGCCGGGTTGGCCGTGCCGGTGATGTACCCCACCAGCCGCTTGTCGCCCGGGCGGTCCTCGCGGGCGATCACCAGCGCCCGCTCCACGCCGGCCAGCCCGGCCAGCGCGGCCTGGATCTCGCCGAGTTCGATGCGGTAGCCGCGGATCTTGACCTGCTCGTCGGCGCGCCCGACATACCGGAGCTGCCCGTCCGCGCCCCACCAGGCCAGGTCCCCGGTGCGATACATGCGCGCCCCCGTCCCGCCGAACGGGCAGGCCACGAACCGCGACGCGGTCAGGCCGGCCCGGCCCAGGTAGCCGGTCGACACGCCGGCACCGGCCACATACAACTCGCCGGCCACACCCGCGGGCACCGGCCGCAGGCACCCGTCGAGCACGAACAACGCGGCGCCCGCCACCGGCGAACCGATCGGCGGCGCCTCGGGTCCCGGGGCGAGCGGGGCGCTGACGGCCGCGACGATCGTGATCTCGGTGGGGCCGTAGACGTTGACCATCACGCGTCCGGCCGCCCAGCGGTCCACCACTTCGACGGGGCAGGCTTCGCCCGCGACGGCCAGCACCGTCGACTCCAGCCCCTCCGTGCCGAGCATCCCCACCTCGGACGGCGTTTGGGTCAGCATGTCGACGCGTTCGGCGACGAGCAAGGCGTGCAGGTCTTTCGGCGAGCGCACCACCTCGTCCGGCACCACCAGCACCCTTCCGCCGTGCAGCAGCGCACCGAAGATCTCCCACACCGAGAAGTCGAAAGCCAGCGAGTGGCATTGGCTCCACACCTTCCCCGGCGCCGCGGGCAGGCCGGCGGCGCCCAGCGAGGCGAACAGCTGGGTGGCGTTGCCGTGGGTCACGGCCACCCCCTTGGGGACACCGGTGGTGCCCGAGGTGTAGATCGTGTAGGCGACGCCCTGGGGCGCCGGTGCTGGCAGCGGCGTCGCAGGCTGGCGGTGGATCTCCGGGTCGTCGATGTCGATGACGAGCGGGCCGAGATCTCCTGAGCGCGAACGATACTCGGCGGTGGTGAGCACGACCGTCGGTGCGGCATCGGTGAGCATGAAGTCGATCCGGGCCGCCGGCAGCGCCGGGTCGATCGGCAGGTACGCGGCGCCGGTCTTGAGCACGGCCAGGATCGCGGCGACGGCCCGGGCGGAGCGTTCGACGAGCAGCGCCACGCACTGGCCCGGTCCCGCGCCGTGGTGAACGAGCAAGTGCGCCAACCGGTTCGCGGATTCGTCGAGTTCACGGTAGGTCCACGAACACGATCCGTCGGTGATGGCCACCGCCTCGGGCGCGCGCGCGACATGCTCAGCGAACACCTCCGGGATCGACGCGGGTGGGTGCGCCTCGCGCGTCAGCGCCGTCCGGTTGCCGATCGCATCGAGGCGGGCGTGCTCGTCGGCGCCCAGCACGTCGATCGACGACAACCGCGCGGTGGGGTCGGCGGTGATGGCCGTCAGCACCCGATGCAGCCGGCACACCAGGGCTTCGATGGTGGCGGTGTCGAACACGTCGGTGCGGAACTCCACCGCGCCGCCGATCCCGGCGGGCCGGCCGTCCCGAGTCCAGCGTTCGGCCAGCGACCACGCCAAGTCGGTTCGGGCGGTGCGGGTCTCTACCGGGACCGGGGTGACCCGCACGTCGCCGAGGCTCAGGTCGGCGGCATCGGTGTTCTGCCAGGCCAGCATGACCTGCACCAGCGGATGATGCGCCAGGCTGCGGGTCGGGTTGAGCCGCTCCACGAGTACCTCGAAGGGCACATCCTGATGTTCGTAGGCGGCCAGGCTGCGCGCGCGCACGTGCGCCAAGACCTCGGTGACGGTGGGGTCACCGGCCAGGTCGACCCGCAGCACCAGGGTGTTGACGAAGAAGCCCACCACGTCGTCCAGGGCCGGATCGCGCCGCCCGGCGATCGGAAAGCCCACCGCCACATCCGAACTCGCGCTGATCTTGGCCAGCAACACCGCCAGGGCGGCCTGCACCACCATGAAGCTCGTGGCGTTGTGCGCGTCGGCCACCGCCCGTACCCGCTGCTGCAACTCCGCCGGCCACTCCACCGCCACGCTGGCCCCGCCGAAGTCGGCCACCATCGGGTAGGGCCGGTCGGTCGGCAGTTCCAGCCGCTCGGGCATTCCGGCCAGGGTGTGTTCCCAATACCGCAACTGCCCGGCGATCAGGCTGTGCGGGTCCTGCAATTCGCCGAATTGCGCGCGCTGCCACAGTGTGTAGTCGACATACTGCACCGGCAGCGGCACCCAGCCCGGGGCCTGTCCGGCCACACGGCTGGCATAGGCCTCGCCCAGATCGCGCACCAGCGGCGTCAGCGACCACCCGTCGGCGGCGATGTGATGCAGCACGGCAACCAGCAGATACTCGTTGTCGTCCACCCGAAACAGCAGCGCCCGCAACGGGAGTTCGGTGGCCAACTCGAAGCGGTGGCCGACCACGGTGTCGATGGCCTTGCCCAGCCGGGCGGCCGACCACCCACGCGCATCGCTGATCTGCCATCCGAAGTCGGCCGCCCCCGCCTCGACCACCAGTTGCTGGGGTATGCCCTCGTGCGCCGGGAACAGGGTCCGCAGGCTTTCGTGGCGGGCCACGACGTCGGCCAGCGCTGCGCCGAACGCCTCGTCGTCGAGGCGCCCGTGCAGTTGCAGGGCGATGGCCATGTTGTGCACCGGGGAGGGCCCATGCAATTGGCCGATGAACCACAACCGCGACTGGGCGAACGACAACGGCACCACCGCCGGCCGCGCTGCGGCGACCAGGGGCAGGCGCCCGCCCCCATCGGTGCCGAGGCGGCCCGCCAGGCGGCGAATGGTGGGCGCTTCGAACAGGGCCCGCACGCCGAGGTGGACGCCGAGACCGGCGTTGATTTCCGCCACCAGCCGCATGGCCGACAGCGAGTCGCCACCGAGGTCGAAAAAGGAGTCGTCGATCCCGACGCGGTCGACGCCCAGCACGTGGGCGTAGATGTCGGCGATGGTCTGCTCGACGGCGGTGGCCGGGGCGCTGTATTGATCACGGCCGTGATAGTCCGGTGCCGGCAGGGCGCGGACGTCGAGTTTGCCGTTGGGGGTCAACGGTATTGCGTCGACGGCGACCACCGCGGCGGGCACCATGTAGGCCGGTAACCGCTCGGCCAGCCGGGCGCGGGCCTCGGCCGGATCGGCGGTGCCGGTGAGATAGCCGACGAGTCGCTTCTCGCCCGGCCGGTCCTCACGGGCGATCACCGCCGCCTGCTTCACCCCGTCCAATTGGGCGAGGGCGCTGTGTATTTCACCGAGCTCGATCCGATGGCCACGGATCTTGACCTGATCGTCGGCGCGCCCGAGGTAGTGCAGCTGACCGTCCGGGCCCCAACGCATCACGTCCCCGGTGCGATACATGCGCGTCCCGGTGCCGCCGAAGGGGCAGGCCACGAACCGCGACGCCGTCAATCCGGCCCGGCCCAGATAACCGACGGCCACCCCGCACCCGGCCACGTACAGTTCGCCGGGCACACCGGCGGGCACCGGGCACAGCCACGGGTCCAGGACGAAAAACGCCAGGTGCGCCAACGGTTTTCCGATGGGACTGACGTGGCCGTCGATGTCCGCGTCGCAGATCTTCCGGCAGGAGGCGTGCACCGTCGTCTCGGTGATGCCGTACATGTTGATCAGCCGCGGGCGGTGCGGGTGGTTGTGCAACCACTTGCCCAGCCGCTGGGGAAGCAGCGCTTCGCCGCCGAACACCACGGTGCGCGGGGTGAACTGATGCGTTGACCGCGACGCGTCGGCGCCCTGTAGCGCGAAGAAGGCCGACGGGGTCTGGCTCAGCACGCTGACGTCTTCGTCAATCAGCAAGGCCCGCAGGTCTTCCGGTGAGCGCACGACGTCGTCGGGGACGATCAGCAGCCGTCCGCCCGACAGCAGCGCCCCGAAGATCTCCCACACCGAGAAGTCGAAGGCCAGCGAATGGCACTGGCTCCACACTCCGGTCGGCGGCGTCAGCCGGCCGTTCATCGAGGCCAGCAGTGCGGTGACGTTGCCGTGGGTGACCGCGACGCCCTTCGGGGTCCCGGTGGTGCCGGAGGTGTAGATGAGGTAGGCGATGTCGGCGGGTTCGGGCGCGGTCAAGGCGCTGCCGGGCCGGGTGTGCACGGCGGGCCCGGCGACGTCGATGATTGCGACGCCGCATCCGTCGAGCCGCGACCGCAGGTTCGTCGTGGTGACGGCGGCGACGGGCGCGGCGTCGGTGAGCATGAATCCGATGCGCTGTTGCGGCATGGCGGGGTCGATCGGCAGGTACGCCGCGCCGGTCTTGAGCACCGCGAGGATGGCGACGACGGCGTGCGCCGAGCGCTCCATCAGGACCGCCACGCATTGCCCGGGTCCGCATCCTTCGTCAATGAGCCGGTGCGCCAACCGGTTCGCGGCCGCGTCGAGCTCGCGATAGCTCATCGACAGGCCGCCCCACGTCAGCGCCACCGCCAGCGGGTCGCGGGCCACCTGAGCGGCGAACAGCGCCGGAATCGAGGACGGCCCGCTGGCCTGCCGCGACAGCGCCGCGCGGTTACCGATGGCGTGGAGGCGCGCGTGCTCGTCGTCGTCGAGCAGATCGATCGACGACAGTCGCCGGGCGGGGTCGGCCGTCATCGCCGCCAACACCCGCCGCAAGCGCTCGATCAGCGTTTGCACGGTGGCGGTGTCGAACACGTCGGTGCGGAATTCCACCGCGCCGCCGATCCCGGCGGGCCGGCCGTCCCGAGTCCAGCGTTCGGCCAGCGACCACGCCAAGTCGGTTCGGGCGGTGCGGGTGTCGACCGGCAGCGGGGTGACCCGCAGGTCACCGAGGCTCAGGTCGGTCGGCTCGTGGTTCTGCCAGGCCAGCATGACCTGCACCAGCGGATGATGCGCCAGGCTGCGGGTCGGGTTGAGCCGCTCGACCAGCGCCTCGAAGGGCACGTCCTGGTGCTCGTAGGCGGCCAGGCTGCGCCGGCGAACCTGGGCGAGTAGTTCGGCGATGGTCGGGTCCGCACCGACGTCGACCCGCAGCACCAGGGTGTTGACGAAGAAGCCCACCACGTCGTCCAGGGCCGGATCGCGCCGCCCGGCGATCGGAAAGCCCACCGCCACATCCGAACTCGCGCTGATCTTGGCCAGCAACACCGCCAGGGCGGCCTGCACCACCATGAAGCTCGTCGCGTTGTGCGCGTCGGCCACCGCCCGCACCCGCTGCTGCAACTCCGCCGGCCACTCCACCGCCACGCTGGCCCCGCGGTAGTCGGCGACCGCCGGATAGGGCCGATCGGTGGGCAGCTCCAGCCGCTCGGGCAGCCCGGCCAGCGCCCGTTCCCAATACGCCAGTTGCTTCGCGATCGGGCTGTCCGGATCTTCCAGATCGCCGAATTGCGCGCGCTGCCATAGCGTGTAGTCGGCATACTGCACCGGCAGCGGCGTCCAGTCCGGGGCCTGTCCGGCCGCACGGCTGGCGTAGGACAGCGCCAGATCGCGCACCAGCGGCGGCAGCGAACCCCCGTCCGCGGCGATGTGGTGCACCACGGCCACCAGGACGTGCTCCTCAACACCGAGGCGGAAAAGTCTGGCACACAAGGGGATTTCGGTTGCCAGGTCGAACGTGTGCCGCGCCGTGTCGCGGATGGCGTCCTCCAGGCGGGCGGGTGACCAGCCCGTGGCGTCGACATCCTGCCATGGGACGTCGGCCCGCTCGGGGGGCAACACCACCTGCTGCGGTATGCCCTCGACGGCGGTGAACACCGTGCGCAAGCTCTCGTGGCGTGCCACCACGTCTCGCAGTGCCACCGCGAGCGCGGTGGCGTCCAGGCGTCCGCTCAGCCGCAGCGCCGCGGCCATGTTGTACACCGGTGAGGGGCCGTGCAGCTGGTCGATGAACCACAACCGCGACTGGGCGAACGACAACGGCAGCACCGCCGGCCGTTGGTGCGCTATGAGTCCGTCGAGCCTGCCCCCGCCCGCGCCGACGCGTGCGGCCAACTCGCCAACGGTGGGCGCCTCGAACAACATCCGCACCCCGATGCCGGCGTCCAGCGTGGTGTTGATCGTGGCGATCGCCCGCATCGCCGACAGCGAGTCGCCGCCCAGATCGAAGAACGAATCGTCCACCCCGACCCGCTCGAGCCCCAGCACCCGGGCGTAAATGCCGGCCAGGATTTCCTCGACCGGGGTGGCCGGGGCCCGATAATCACCGGCGGTGTAGTCGGGTGCCGGGAGGGCGCGGGCGTCGATTTTGCCGTTGGGCGTCAACGGCATTGCCTCGATGGCCACCACCGCGGACGGGACCATGTAGGCGGGTAGCCGCGCGGCCAGCTGGGCGCGGATCTCGGCCGGGTCGGCGGTGCCGGTGTGGTAGGCGACGAGCCGCTTCTCGCCCGGCCGGTCCTCACGGGCGATCACCGCCGACTGCGTGACGCCGTCCAATTGCCCTAGGGCGCTGTGTACTTCACCGAGCTCGATGCGATGGCCACGGATCTTGACCTGCCCGTCGGCGCGCCCGGCGTAGCGCAGCCGACCGTCCGCGCCCCAACGCACCAGATCCCCGGTGCGATACATGCGCGTCCCGGTCCCGCCGAACGGGCAGGCTACGAACCGGGATGCGGTCAGACCGGCGCGGCGCGGATAGCCGACGGCCACCCCGGCGCCGGCCACGTACAGCTCGCCGACCACGCCGGCGGGCACCGGCCGCAGCCACGCGTCCAGCACGAACAGCGCGGCCCCCGCCACCGGCGAGCCGAGCGGTGGCGCTCCGGTGTCGGCGGCGAGCGGCGCACTGAGCACCACATCCACCGTGGTTTCGGTGGGCCCGTAGGCGTTGATCATCACCCGGCCCGAGGCCCACTGGCCGGCCAATGCCGCCGGGCAGGGTTCACCGCCGATGATCAGCGCGGTATGCAGACCTTGCGGTGACAGCGCCGCCAGCGCCGATGGCGTTTGGCTGAGCACGGTGACGCTTTCGGCGATCAGCATGGCGTGCAGTTCGTCCGGCGAGCGCGTCACCTGCTCGGGCACGATCACCAGGCGGCCGCCGCCGGCCAGGGCGCCCCAGATTTCCTGGATCGACACGTCGAAGCCGTAGGAATGGCACTGCGACCACACGCCGGCTCCGGGCAGCGCGGCGTGCAGCGAGTCCAGGAGTTGGGCGACGTTGCGATGAGTGACGGCAACGCCTTTCGGGACGCCGGTGGTGCCCGAGGTGTAGATGATGTACGCGACGTTGTCGGATGCCGGCGCCGGCAACGCGGTGCCGGAGTGATCGTGGACGGCGGCGGCGTCGATGTCTATGACCGGCAGTCCGGACCCGGCCAGGCGCGAGCGCAGGCCCGTCGTGCTGAGCGCGACGGTCGGTGCGGTGTCATCGATCATGAATCCGATCCGGGCCGGCGGGAGCCCCGGGTCGATGGGCAGGTAGGCCGCCCCGGCCTTCAGGGTCGCCAGGATGGCCACGATCGCCTCGGCCGATCGGGAAAACAGCAGCGCCACAACATGTCCTGGCCCGATGCCCTGGTCAACCAACAGGTGCGCCAGGCGGTTCGACGCCTCGTCGAGCGCGCGATAGGTCATCGTGCGACCCTCGCAGGTCACCGCGATCGCGTCGGGCCTGCGGGTCACCTGGGTGGCGAACAGCGCGGGCAGTGACGGCGGTGCGGCCGCGCCCCCGGTCAACGCCGCCCGATTCCCCCAGTCGGCAAGCCGCGCGTGTTCCCCGCCGTCGAGCGCGTCCACGGACAGCAACGGCCGGGCCGGATCGGCGGCCATGGCGACCAGCAGCCGGTGTAACCGCGCGGTCAGCGTGTCGATGTGGGCCGGGTCGAACACGTCGGTGTCGAATTCGACCCGCAGGCGCAGCTCTTCACCGGGCACGGCCTGCAGCGACAGCGGGTAGTGGTTGTAGTCGTGGCTGGTGAATTCGGTGACGGTCAGGTCGTGGACGGCCGACAACGTCGTGGCGTCGACCGGATAGTTCTCGTATACGAGCAAGCTGTCGAACAGCTGGTCATGCCCGGTGATGCGGTGAATCTCGTTGAGCGCCAGGTGCTGGTGCTCGAGGGTGTCGT
>NZ_LZLL01000126.1:0-3318 GCF_001669335.1 Mycobacterium sp. 1245852.3
CACCACCCGTCGGTGTGCTGCCGCGCCTGAAGTTGCGGTTAGGCCCAGCTGGACCCAACGGCGCTGTCGGTGCTGGCCATGTTGCTGCCCGCGGACTGGACCTTCTGTCCGTGGGAGTTGGCCTGCTCGTAGATGACCTGGAAGTTGCGACCCAACTGGGTGATGAACTCCTGGCATGCCACCGAACCCGCACCGACATCACTGTCAACGTCGACGGTTTCTGGATGCTCCAGGCGCTGCTGGACATCCGGCACGTCGCGCCCGAGCTGCGGTGCCGGCCATACGTGTCTACCGACTCGAACGACTGGCTCAACGAGCATCCCGGCATGACGGTGATGCGCGAGCAGGGCATCGTCGAGAACGACCAGGTGAACGAGCACGTGGCCGCGCGGATGCGAGTGCTCGCGGCGCCCGACCTCGAAGTGGTCGCCCTGTTGTCCCGAGGCAAGCTGGCCTACGGCGTCCTCGATGACGAGAACCAGCCCCCGGGCTCGCGCGACATCCCCGACAACGAATTCCGGGTGGTGCTGGCCCGTCGCGGACAGCACTGGGTGTCGGCGGTCCGGGTGGGCGGTGAGATCACCGTCGACGACGTCGCCGTCGCGGACAGCGCCTCGATCGCGTCCCTGGTGATCGACGCGCTCGAGTCCATCCACCACGCCGAGCCCGCAGCGATCAACGCGGTCAACGTGCCGCTGGAGGAAATGCTGGAAGCGACCAAGTCGTGGCAGGAGTCCGGCTTCAACGTGTTCTCCGGGGGAGACCTGCGCCGGATGGGCATCAGCGCCGCCACGGTGGCCGCGCTGGGTCAGGCGCTGTCCGACCCCGCCGCCGAAGTCGCGGTGTACGCCCGCCAGTACCAGGACGACGCCAAGGGCCCCAGCGCGTCGGTGCTGTCACTCAAAGACGGCTCCGGCGGACGCATCGCGCTGTATCAGCAGGCCCGCACCGCGGGTTCGGGGGAGGCGTGGCTGGCCATTTGTCCGGCGACCCCGCAGCTCGTGCAGGTCGGCGTCAAGACTGTGCTCGACACACTTCCCTACGGTGAGTGGAAAACGCACAGCCGGGTCTGACATTCCCGCGAAACACAGAGTTCACCAATGTCTTTGCACTCAACATGCGGTTGAGCTGCGAACACGGCATACTTCTCTCAAAGACATCAGCAAATCTCAAACGGGTGTCAACGACAACTCTTAATCGCAAGGCGAGGCAGATGGAATTCCACTTAGTCGGAATGGACTTGGCGGGGGGCGCCAGCACCTCGACGGGTACACCGGCGCAGGCCCGCGCGCGACTGGCGGCACGGGCTCACACATTCATCACGATAGGGAGTGCAGGGCGATGACTGCGGTAGTCGAAGTACCACAGCCTGACGTAGAAGGAATCTCGCAGCCTCAGGCAGTCGTCGTCGGCGTGATGGCCGGCGCGGGTGTCCAGATCGGCGTCCTGCTCGACGCCAACGCCCCCGTCTCGGTGATGACGGAACCGTTGCTGAAGGTGGTCAACAGCCGGCTCCGCGAACTCGGCGAGACCCCGCTGGAGGCCTCCGGCCGGGGCCGCTGGGCGCTGTGCCTGGTGGACGGTTCGCCGCTGCGGGCCACCCAGTCGCTGAGCGAGCAGGACGTCTACGACGGCGACCGGTTGTGGATCCGGTTCATCCCGGACACCGAGCACCGCTCGCAGGTCATCGAGCACATCTCCACCGCCGTCGCGGCGGATCTCAGCAAGCGCTTCGCCGCCATCGACCCGGTCGTGGCGGTGCAGGTCGGCGCGACGATGGTGGCTGTCGGCGTGACGACCGCCGCCGGCCTGCTCGGCTGGTGGCGCTGGCACCACAACTCGTGGCTGCCGACCGTCTACGCGGGCGTGATCGGCGCAGTTGTGCTCGGCGTCTCGCTGATGCTGCTGATGCGGGCGACCACGCAGCAGGAACGGCGCGTCGGCGACACCATGCTCTTGAGCAGCCTCGCCCCCATCTCGATCGCGGCGGCGGCCGCGCCGCCGGGCGGCGTCGGATCCCCGCACGCGGTGCTGGGTTTCGGCGTCCTCACCATCGCCGCGATACTGGCGCTGCGCTTCACCGGGCGCCGGCTTTCGATCTACACGGCGATCGTCACGGTCAGCCTGATCGCGGCGGTGGCCGCGCTGGCGCGCATGGTCGCGATGACCAGCGCCGTGACGCTGTTCACCTGCGTCGTGCTGGTGTCCGTCATGATCTACCAGAGCGCGCCGGCCATCTCGCGCCGGCTGGCCGGCATCCGGTTGCCCGTCTTCCCGTCGGCCACCAGCCGGTGGGTGTTCGAGGCCCGACCCGACCTGCCCACCACCGTGGTGCGCTCCGACGGCGGTCCTCCGGTGCTGGAGGGGCCCGCCTCGGTCCGCGACGTGCTGACCCAGGCCGAACGCGCCCGGTCCTTCCTGTCGGGTTTGCTGATCGGGCTCGGCGTGCTGATGATCGTCTCGCTGACCGCGCTGTCGGATCCGCACACCGGACAACGCTGGCTGCCCGTCCTGCTGGCCGGCTTCAGCGCGGGCTTCCTGATGCTGCGCGGCCGCTCGTACGTCGACCGCTGGCAGGCGATCACCCTGGCCGGAACGGCCGTGCTGATCGTCGGTGCGGTTGTGTTGCGTTACGCGCTGGTGCTGCAGTCGCCGCTGGCGGTGTCGATCAGCGCGGCGATCCTGGTGTTGCTGCCGGCCGCGGGACTGACATCGGCGGCCGTAGTGCCGAACACCGTCTACAGCCCGCTATTCCGCAAATTCGTGGAATGGATTGAATACCTCTGCCTGATGCCAATTTTCCCGCTGGCATTGTGGTTGATGAATGTCTATGCAGCTATCCGCTATCGCTAACGGCAAGGTGTGGCGTGGTCGCGCGTGCGCCGCGACCCTCGCCGCCGCGCTGCTCGCCTCGGGCGCGTTAGCCGGTCTGCCTCCGGCGTACGCGATTTCGCCCCCGACGATCGACGCGGGCGCGGTGCCGCCGGACGGTCCGCCGGGACCGGGGGCGCCGATGAAGCAGAACTCGTACTGCACCGAGGTCGGTGTGCTGCCGGGGACCGACTTCCGGCTGCAACCCAAGTACATGGACATGCTGAACCTGCAGGAGGCGTGGCAGTTCGGTCGTGGTGCCGGCGTGAAGGTGGCCGTCATCGACACCGGCGTGACGCCGCACCCGCGGTTTCCGCACCTGATCGCCGGCGGTGACTACATCATGGCCGGCGACGGCCTGTCCGACTGCGACGCGCACGGCACCATCGTGGCCTCGATGATCGGTGCGGCCTCGGCCAACGGTGCCGGGGTGCCGCCGGCGGCGCC
>NZ_LZLL01000127.1:0-10094 GCF_001669335.1 Mycobacterium sp. 1245852.3
CTCCTGGGCGAAGGAGGCCAGCAGCTCGCCCTCTTCGGAGTGCACGGTCCCGCGCACGTACGACATGCCCGCGCCGACCTGGGTGCTCTCGTGGGTGTAGAGCAGCCATCCGGTCCAGTCCACGGGTTCGTGGAAGGCGACCGAGATGCTCATCGGCGCGGTCGACACGGTCAGGTGGGCCTGCGCGGTGCCGATGCCCTCGTGCGCCCGCATGGTGGTCGAGATGCCCAGGTGGCCGGTGAAGTACGCGAGCAGCGCCTTGGCCAACTCGTCGCGCGTGGGGATCGGGTCGTAGTGCAGCCACGCATAGAGCTCCGGCGGGCCGACCTCGTCGGGGCTGTTGACGTCGACGACGTCGACGAGGCGCAGCTCGCGACCGACCATCGGCATCGGCGAGTGGTTCGCGTCCGCCGGGCCGGCGACGTCGGGGCGCGGCAGGTGGTGTCGGATGACGTCGTCGGTGGGCACGTCAGCCAGCACCGTGATGCTCAGGCAGCGCCGGCCGTTCTGATGCACGGCGACCACCGCGGTGGCGGTGGAGCGGCCCTCGGCCACGACGTCGAGAACCAGTTCGATGGGCGGGCCGACGGTGATCGCGCGCGAGAAGACGGCGTGCGCCGAGCGCACCGACTTGTCGGGGAAGCGTTTGGCCACCGCGACGATCGCCTGCGCGAGCACCTGGGTGCCCTCCACCACCTGGCGTTCGTCGCCCGCCGCGATGCCGGTCTCGCCGGTGAACTTGTCCTGCCCGTCTTCCTGGACGTCGAACAGGTCCAGCAGGCCCTGCACGGTCCACTCGGTCTGCGCGGATTCCTCAGACGCCTTCGTCAATCCCGTTCACCTCTCGCGCTCGCAGCTCAGCGCTCAGCGTGACACTTTGAGTAGGATTTGTAAAGCTTGGCTAACAAGACGCCGGCCCGCCGCACCGGTAAGACGGCCGAAAGCCTAGGGAGGCAACCCAATTGGGTATCGTGACCACCACCTCGGAAACCGCGTTCACCCAGTCCGCCGAAACGGTGTACGACTTCGTCACCAATCCGCAGAACTGGACCAAGACCTATCCCGGCAGCGCGCACATCGCCAACTTGCCGCAGCTCCCGCTCAAGGTCGGTGACACCTGGGAGGAGGCCGGCCCCGACGGCGACCGGGTCTTCACCTGGCAGCTGGCCGCCGCGGTGCGCCCGACGCGGTTCGTGTTCACCTCGGTCGGCCGCCTGGGCCATGACCGCGACGGCAACGGCGGCATGGAGGGGCGCATCACGGTCTCCTACCACTTCACCAGGCCGGGGCAGGACGTCACGCTGTTCTCCCGCACCATGACGATCGAGGCGTACAAGCACGCCCCGCTGCCCGATCAGCTCTTCATGCAGGCCAATCCCGCCAAGATCGACGCCTATCACCAGGCCGTCGCCCGCGAGCTCGCCCGATCGGCAGATTGACACCGACACCCGCGGTGCATGACACTTTTTCGGTGTTTTGTAAAGCAGACCGCGACGCGCCAGGCGGGGACCGATGATCCCCGAGCCGCTGGCCAACGGTTTCTGCTTCGGCGAGGGCCCGCGCTGGTTCGAGGGCCTGCTGTGGTTCTCCGACATGCTCGGCGAGGCCGTGCACACCGCGACCATGGGCGGATCACTGACCACGCTGCCGCTGCCCGGGCATTCGCCGTCGGGCCTGGGCTTTCGGCCCGACGGGTCGCTGCTGATCGCCTCGACCGAGGACCGGCAGGTGCTGCGCTATGACGGCGAAACCGTGGTCACCATCGCCGATCTCGCGGACGTGGCGCCGGCCAACCTCGGCGACATGGTCGTCGACGACGCGGGCCGCGCCTACATCGGCTGCCAGGCGTTGCACGGCGGCGTCATCATCCGGCTCGACCCCGACGACAGCGCGACCGTCGTGGCCGACGACCTCGATTTCCCCAACGGGATGGCGATCACGCCGGACCGCAAGACGCTGATCGTCGCCGAGTCGACCGGCCGGCGGCTCTCCGCGTTTTCCATCGGCGCCGACGGCGGGCTGTCCGACCGACGAGTTTTCGCCGACGGCCTCGACGGGCCGCCCGACGGCATCGCGCTGGACGCCGAGGGTGGGGTGTGGGCGTCGATGACGCTGGCCCACCAGTTCGAGCGGATCGTGGCCGGCGGCGAGGTGACCGATCGCATCGACATGGGCGAGCGGGTCGCCATCGCCTGCGCGCTGGGCGGTCCGCAGCGCCGCACGCTGTTTTTGTTGTCGAGCACGGAGGCCTATCCTCAGCGCCTGGCCGGCACGCGGCTTTCCCGGCTGGACGCGGTCACGGTGACCACCCCCGGCGCCGGCCTGCCCTGACCCGAGAGGTTCACGATGACCGACGCCTATTACGAGCTGATCGACCCGGCCGGCGATGACGCCGCCGCATTGGGCGAGAAGTTCCGGGCGACCGATCTGGCGCGCGGCACCTGGTCGGCGGCGATCCAGCACGGCGGTCCGGTGTCGGCGCTGCTGGTCCGGGCGCTGGGGCGGTGCGAGCAGCGCGACGACACTCGGCTGTCGCGCGTGGTCATCGACCTGCTGGGCGGGGTCCCGGCCGAGGGCGACCTGTGGGTGCGCGCCGACGTGCAGCGCCCCGGCAAGCAGATCGAATTGCTCAGCGCCGAAATGCTGGCCCCCGGTCCCGACGGCGCCCCGCGGCCGGTGGCGCGCGCCAGCGGGTGGCGGTTGCAGCACCAGGACACGGAACCGATCGCGCACGCCGCGGCGCCACTGCCCCGGCCCCGGGCCGAGGCCTTCAACCGCAACCTCAAGGCGCGCGACTGGGACCGCAACTATGTGCACAGCTTGGAGTGGCTGTGGCTCACCGAGCCGCTGAGCGAAGGCCCCGGCGAATCCTGGATCAACCCGACCGTCGACCTGGTCAACGGCGAGTCCATGACGCAGCTGGAACGGCTGTTCGCGGTGGCCGACTGCGCCAACGGCATCGGCAGCAAGCTCGACATCACCAAATGGACGTTCCTGAACACCGATCTGGCGGTGCATGTGTTTCGTGTTCCCGACGGCGACTGGATCGGCATCCGGGCGGAGACCAGCTACGGGCCGGACGGCATCGGCACGACCATCGGCACGTTGTTCGACGAGCAGGGCGCGGTCGGCGCCATCCAGCAGTCGGTGCTGGTGCGCCGGCGCCCGCCTCGGGCCTAACGTGGGAGCGAATGACCATGACACCTCGGCGACACTTCGAAAAGTCTGAATCATGAGCCAGCCGGCCCGGGCGACGACGATCGCCGACACCGACACCTCGACCCGTCAGCGGATTCTGGCGGCCACCGCCGAGGTGCTCGGCCGTAACGGCAAGACCAAGCTCAGCCTGTCCGACGTCGCCACGCAGGCCGGGGTCTCCCGCCCCACGCTGTATCGCTGGTTCGCCTCCAAAGAGGAGTTGCTGTCGGCGTTTTCGGCCTACGAGCGCCAGATCTTCGAAAGCGGATTGGTGAAGGCCACCGCGGGCCTGAAGGGCGTGGACAAGCTCGATGCCGTGCTGCGGTTCATCGTCGAATACCAGCATTCGTACTCCGGGGTGCGGATGGTCGACGTCGAGCCCGAGCACACCATCGCCCAGTTCTCCTGGGTGATCCCGCAGATGCGCGAGGGCCTGCAGCGCCACCTGCCCGGGCCCAACGCGGCGGTGAAGGCGGCGACGGTCATCCGGATCGCGATCTCGCACTACATCGTGCGAAGCGATGATGCGGATCAGTTCTTGGCGCAGCTGCGGCATGCCGTGGGGATCAAGGGCAGCTAGTCGAACAACACCGCGGCGTTGAGATAGCCCGTCGGGTCCAGCGCGGCTTTCAGCGTCCGCATCGCGGCAATGTCGGCGGCCTCGCGTGACATCCCTAGATACGGCCGTTTGCGGCTGCCGACGCCGTGTTCGGAGCTGACGTTGCCGCCGGACCGCGCGATCAGGTCCATCATCGGCTCGAACAGCGCCCGCTCGCGGTCGGCCGGGCAGCGCAACACGTTCAGGTGTAGGTTGCCTTCGCCGATGTGGCCGAACAGCACCGGCAGCGCGTCGGGGGCATGCGTGTGCACCAAATCGACCGCGTGGCTTTCGAATTCGCTGATCGCCGACAGCGGCAGCGAGACGTCGAATTTCAGCGGCGGCCCGTACACGCCGAGCACCTCGGCCAGCGATTCGCGCACCTGCCACAACCGTTGCTGCGCAACGAGATCCACGCCGACCGCGGGTTCGCCAGAAATCGGCACGTCGTCGAGCAGCTCGGCCAGTCGCTCGGTCTGGTCGTGATCGGCGGCCAGTTCCACCAGCAGCAGCCAGTCGCCCTCAACCGGTGAACCGACGCCGCGATGCTCGGCCGTCAGCGCCGCGGCGCGGCCGTCAATCAGTTCCAGGGCCGCGATGCCATCCACGTCGCGAAACACCCGGCCCGCCGCCACCAGCGCGTCGAGGTCGGCGAATCCGCAGATCGCCGTCACCCGGTGCGACGGGGTGGCGTGCAGCCGCAGGTCCAGCTCGGTGATGACGCCCAGCGTGCCCTCGGCGCCCACGAACAGCGCCGGCAGGTCGTAGCCGGTGTTGTCCCGGCGCACCCGGCTGTGCCGGCGCAGCAGCGTGCCGTCGGGCAGCGCCACCTGCACGCCGACCACCTGCTCGCCCATGTTGCCGTAGCGGACCGTGCGCAGGCCGCCGGCGTTCGTCGACGCCATGCCGCCCACGGTCGCGGTGTCACGCGCCGCCAGGTCCACGCCGAACACCAAACCGGCTGCGGCGGCGGCCCGTTGCACTACGGCCAGGGTGGCTCCGGCGCCGGCCTCGATGCGGTGTTCTACGGTGTCGACGTCGGCGACGGCGTGCAGCCGTTCGGTGGACAGCAACACGTCGTCATGCTCGGGAACGGTGCCGGCCACCAGCGACGTCCGGCCGCCCTGCACGGTCACGTGCGCGCCCGCGTCGCGGCACACCCGCAGCACCTCGGCGACCTGCTCGGCCGTGCCGGGCCGCACCAGCGCGCTCGCCTTGCCGCGGTAGCGGCCGGTGTGGTCGACGCTGCGCGCCGCCAGCACGTCGGGATCGGTGACGACGTGGTTCGATCCGACCAGGCTCGCCAGGCTGCGCAGCATGCTCGCGGTTATAGCACCGACGACGCCAGACGCTTGCACCGGCCGCGTGTTGTCCAGGTTCAGCCCGGCACCGCGCGGAAGCACCCATCGAAATGGCCGTTCCGATTCCCACGGCCTGCACGAACGAGTGGGCGACGACGGGACCGACATGCCGAAAACCCGCCTGGCGCAAGGCGGCCGACACCCGCCATCGCCTTCATCGCTCGACCCTATCCACTGCCTTGGGGCACCTCGGCGAATCCCGGTTGCCCCGCGTCGACAACGGAATTGAACCGGTGCCGAGTTTCCAGGCGCTCATTGATGTCCTGGATCGCGCTCTCGGGAAGCGCGGTGACGTCGAAGTTCTCGCGGATGCGTGCCGGCGTCACGGATGCCGTGAGAACCGCGCTTTCCCGCTGAATTCCCCAGGCCAGCAGCACCTGTGCGGGAGTCTTGCCGAACTGCCGGGCGATGGACACGATGAGAGGGTCGTCGAGGAGCCGCGGTTCCAGCGCGTGCCCCAGCGAGGCGAACGCCGACAGGATGATTCCGTCCGTGTCGCGCAAACCGTGCAGTTCCCACTGGGGGTGATACGGGTGCGACTCGACCTGGACGACCGCCGGCTTGATGCGGGCGGTCTCGACTATCCTTCGGACGCCTTCGACGTCGATGTCGGACAGCCCGATTGCGTTCGTAAGGCCTTCGTCCACAAGCGCTTCCATCGCGGCCCACGTCTCCTCCAGGGTGACGCCGTCGTCGTAGATGACAGCGCCGTGGATGTCGCGGGGATCTTGGTCATCGCCAGGCTGGAACGCGAACGGGGTGTGCACCAGATACAGGTCCACCGTGTCCAGCCCGAGCCTGTTAAGGCTCGCCTGCAGCGCGGGCTTCACCCGTTCGGGTCGGTGGTTGTTGTTCCACAGCTTGGTGGTCACGAACAGCTCGTCGCGGCGGACCGTCCCGTCGGCGAACAGCTCCTTGAGCGCCGCACCCACCTCGGCTTCGTTGCGGTAACGCTCCGCAGCGTCGAGGTGGCGGAACCCGACCTCGACCGCGGCTTTGACGGCCTCGCGCGTCCTGCCGTTATCGGAAAGCGAAGTCCCGAACCCGAGCGCCGGAATCTCCCCGCCGTTGTTCAGGACGATTCTGCGTTGACTGAGATTCTCGTTCGATGTCATGGCGGTCCGGCCTCCTCGCTTGTCACCTGGTTTATAACTGACCAGTCGTCTATTTAACAGGCGCGGCCGGTGCCGACATTCCCGGTCTTAACCATCAGTCCAGGAGCGCCGGGACCGTGACCGCCTCGAAGCGGTCGTAGGGGCCGCGACTGCGGGTCACCTTGCCGCGTAGGGCCGCCCCTTCCCACGCCTCGATCAGTTGGGCCGCCAGTTGCTCCGCATCAAGGTCCGCGCGAATCTCTCCCGATCCACGCTGGCCGGACCGCACACATTCCGCGATAGCCGTATCCCAGCGGTCGAGAATGCGGACGAGCTCGGCACGGACCTGGTCGCTGGATCCCCCGAGCTCGAGCGAGAGGTTGCCGACCAGGCAGCCGAGCAGGAAGTTGCCGGTTTCGTGTTCGTCGGCGAGCGCATGGAAGAAGCGGGTGATTCGCTCCCGCGCCGGCCCTTCCGCCTCAAGGATGGGCACCAGGCGCGCTTCGATATCGGCCCAGTAGTGCTCCAGGATGGCCGCGGCAAACGCCTCTTTGCTGGGGAAGTACGCGTAGAACGACCCCTTCGGCACGCCGGCCGCGTCGGTGATGTCTTTGACGCCACTGGCCGCGAACCCACGCGCATGCACGAGATCCAGCCCTGCCGCCAACAGCCGGCGCGGCACGTCCGGGTTCGGTGGGCGGGGCATGCCACCGATATTAGCCGACCGGTCACTTATAGCGTCGGCGGCCGCATGGCCGCCTAAAACTCCTTGTGATTCACGTCGGTGACCAGGCCGCCGTCCATGATGTACTCGCTGCCGGTGGAGTAGGACGACTCGTCGCTGGCCAGGAAGAGCACAAAGGTCGCGACCTCGCGGACCTCGCCCGGGCGGCCCAGCGGGATGGTCACCATGTCCTCGGGCAGGTGGGCGGTCATCGGGGTGCGGATGAACCCCGGGTGTATCGAGTTGACCCGGATGTTGTGCGGCGCCAGCTCGAGGGCCGCCGACTTCGCCAGCCCGCGCACGCCCCACTTGGACGCGACGTAGGGGTGCACCATCGGCGCGCCGCGCAGGCCCTCGATGGAGGACACGTTGATGATCGAGCCGCCGCCGGCCGCGATCATCGGCTCGACCGCGGCCCGCATGCCCAAGAACGTCCCGGTCAGGTTGACGTCAATCACCTTCTGCCACTTGGCCAGATCGAAGTTCTTCAGCGAGCCGAGCGCCACGGTGCCGGCGTTGTTGACCAGCACGTTGAGCTTGCCGAATTCGCCGACCGCGGTGGCGACGGCGGCGTCCCACTGGTCTGGCTGGGTGACGTCGAGGTGCACATAGCGCGCCGAATCACCGATCTCGTCGGCCAGCGCCTTGCCCTGGTCGTCGAGGATGTCGCCGATCACGACCTTGGCGCCCTCCTCGACCAGCAGCCGCGCGTCTTCGGCTCCCATGCCGCCGGCGCCACCACTGATCAGCGCAACCTTGCCGTCTACCCGACCCACGTGGGTCTCCTTTCGATTTAGGTGGTCACCAAAGTGCTTGGTGCGTACAGGCCTTTGCCCGTTACCAGCGGCAAGTCAAGTGTGGTCCGAATGCCCGGCGGCGCCGCGATCACGGCGGGGATGGCGTTGACGACGCGGCCTGCGGCGCCCGCGATCGCCGCGTGGTTGTGGTCGCCCTTGCGGCTGCTGGGAATGATGTCGACCGCATACGACGGCTCGCCGGTGATCTCGACGCGGTAGGAGCCGTCACCGGAGGCGGGCTGGGGCAGGTCGGGGCGCAGGTCGGGCCGCAGCCGGGTGACGTGCTCGATGACGATGGCCGGATGGCCGTTGACCATGCCGCGAATCTCGAACTGCAGCACCGCCACGGTGCCCTTGGCGACATGGCCGACCGCGATGTCGAAATCCTCGGGCGCGGGCTCGCGCTGGTAGGACTCGGTGATCTCGTCGACCTCGATGCCCAGGCCGGCCGCCAGCTGACGGATCGCGGTCCCCCAGGCGATGCTGAGAATGCCGGGCTGCAGCAGCATCGGGATCTCGTCCATGGGCTTGGCGAACCCCATGTAGTCCATGACCTCGGTTCCGTTGTACGACGCGTAGTCGTGGATCTCCATGCAGCGCACCTGCTCGATGCGCTGGCAGGTGCCGGCGAGCGCGAACGGGATCAGGTCGTTGGCGAACCCCGGGTCGACACCGCTGATGAAGATGCTCGAATTGCCTTGCGTGGCAGCGTCTTCCACGCGGGCGATGTACTTGTCGGGCATCACGCCCCACGGGTACTGCAGCAGCCCCGGCGACGAGCCGACGACGTTGATGCCAGCAGCCAGGATGCGCATCACGTCGCCCATCGCCTCGGGCAGCCGGGTGTCGCCCATCGCGCAGTACACGACGCAGTCGGGCTTGGCGGCGATGATGGCGTCCAGGTCATCGACGGCGGCGACGCCCGTGACCACACCGGTGTCCAGGCCGACGCCGCACAACTCACCGGCGTCCTTGCCCACCTTCTCGGGCGTCGAGACGCACACCCCGGTCAGTTCGAACTGCGGGTTGGTGATGAGTTCGGCGAGGGCCAGCCCTCCGACATTTCCGGTGCCGACGTGCGCGACGCGGATCGCCATGACAGTCTCCGTCCCTGAAAACCCTGGACAACTTTTCTAGACAGTAGTCCATAAAATTTGGGGCGCATACCGGCGGGACTGGCCGCGGCCCGCGAGGCAGAATCAATCGCTGATGACACAACGCGAAGACCTTCAATTCGCCTCCGGCGACGACCTGATCAGCGCCTGGCTCTACCGGCCGGCCGGCGACGGGCCGGCGCCGCTGCTGGTGATGGCGCACGGCCTGGGCGCGGTGCGCAGCATGCGCCTGGACGCCTACGCCGAGCGTTTCAGCGCGGCCGGCTACGCCTGCCTGGTGTTCGACTACCGCAACTTCGGCGACAGCGAGGGCCGGCCGCGTCAGGTCCTCGACGTCGGCATGCAGCTCGCCGACTGGGCCGCGGCCGTCGCCTACGCCCGCACCTTGCCCGGCATCGATCCCGACCGGATCGCGTTGTGGGGCACCAGTTTTGCCGGCGGCCACGTGATCGCCACGGCGGCCCGGCTGCCGGGCATCGCCGCCGCCGTCGCCCAATGCCCCTTCACCGACGGCCTCGCGTCCGCACGCACCATCACCAACCCGTTTATCGCCGCGCGCATCACCGCCCGGGTGGTGCGCGACCTGCTCGCACGCCGGCGCGGCAGGCCGCCGGTGATGGTCCCGACGGCCGGCAGGCCCGGCGAGGTCGCGCTGATGAACACCCCCGACGCGTACGCCGGCTACCTGCGGCTGGTGCCCGACGGGGCCGAGTTGCGCAACGAGGTGGCCGCGCGAATCGCGTTGCAGGTCTTCAGCTATCGGCCCGGCCGCGAGACACCCAAGATCGAGTGCCCGATCCTGTTCTGCGTGTGCGAAGCGGACTCGGTGGCGCCCGCGTCGGCCACGCTGCGCCACGCGGCCAGGGCGCCCCGCGGCGAGATCAAGCTATATCCCGAGGGACATTTCGCGATCTACGTCGACGACGCCTTCCAGCGGGTGGTCGCCGACCAGCTCGCGTTCCTGGACAAGCACCTGAAAGGCGCGCCCGCCTAGGGTCCGAGCGGGGACGTCGTGCGGATGGCTTCGTCGCGAATGAGCCCGCGCAGCAGCGCGGTGCTGAACTCGGCGGCGATCTCCTTGGCCGACCGCCGCCCGCTCGGGCGAAGCCAGCGGTAGGCACCCAGGGTCATGCCGATGTAGCCCAGCGCCAGCACGTGCGAGTCGCACGGGTAGAACTCGCCGTTGGCGATGCCGCGGTCGATCAGG